>NZ_JAPDBM010000041.1:0-44672 GCF_027705265.1 Aeromonas sp. QDB11
AGAGCCGGCTGGAATGACGACTATCGGGCTCAGTTATTCTTTGGTTAAAATATCAACAAAGTGTGCTCCCGCCCTGCCATTAAATGGGGGATGGCAACAGCTTGTTACAATTGGCAGGAAATAACGCGAAACCGGTTTGCAGAGCAGCGATAACAGAAAAGGCCCCAAAGGGCCCCTTCATTAGCGGATATAGTCAAATAGCGTCAGACGACTTATCTTGCTGAAAGAGAGTTGCGAAGCACTCAATGCCGCATCCTCTTTGGAGAGCGTCGAAATAACCTCATAGAGATCCGCTTCCGACACCTTGGCTCTCGCCTCTGAGTTGAGGGTGCTGAGCCCTTCATTGGAGCCCATAACCTGCTCCAGACTGTTCATCCGGCCACCCAGCTCACCCAATCCATGATCGATATTCAGGCGGGCATTTTTCATATGGACGGTGGCATCGGCTATTTTCTGCTCGAACGTCTCGGCAGAGATAGTGGGATCGCGCAGAGCCGTAATAAAATCCGACATACCGTTCAATATATTGTCATTTTTCGGTGGATTGAGGTCAAACTGCTGAGCCGCGCCACCGGCTGGCAGATCAAGGGTCAACTCCAGACCATTGAAAGGGATCTTGGTACCGGCAGTATAGTTACCCGTTTGCAGGGTATTGCCACCGCTATCCTTGATATCATAGGTATCCGGTGGACCGATTGTCGTTGATACGGTATAGGTGTTGCTGGGCAGTGCCGAGTTGTAATTGGATTTGAAAAAATTATCAAAATTACCCTGATCGCCGATCCCGACCTTGATATTCGCGGTGGTGGCACTGGCGGTTCTTCGGGTCGCCACAATTTCAAACAGATCCTGTCCCGAATCATTGGCAGCAATTTGCACTGTGGGTGATACCTGAATATTTCGCTGGCCAGGATCGCCCTGATAAATATATTTTCCGTTGGCGTCTTTGATATAAGGCTGGGTCTTGCTCTGATTGCCGCCAAAGATGAATTCACCCGAGGAATTCTTGCTATTCATCAGGTCGAACATCTGCTGCTGCAACCCTTCCAATTCGCTGGCAATAGCCTTGCGATCATCGTCACTGACCGCGCCATTATTGGATTTCTGAATCAGGGTCTGGGCACTGAGCATCGCCGTATTGAGAGAATCCAATACCGTCTCTTCATGTCCCAGGCTGTTTTCCAGCAAGCTGCCATTGACCCCATACTGCTTGAACAGGTCGATCTCCTTGGTCAACGCCATCTTCTGGCTCATCCCCGCAGGATCTTCGCCGGCAGTCTGAAATTTATTACCGGTTTGCAGCTGCTGATACGCCTTGTCTAACCGCTCATTGGCACTGTTGAGGGAATAGATATTCCGGTCATAGATCATGTTGGTGGTGATGCGCATGACGTTACCTCACGGACGAGAGCAGAGTATCAAAAATGGTTTTGGCCGTGCTGACCACCTGAGCAGAAGCAGCATAGGATTGCTGAAAGCGGATCAGATTGGCTGCCTCCTCCTCCAGATTGACCCCTGACACGCTTTCAAAGATACCGGTACTCTGGATAAGCTTGGACTCATTGGCCTTGAGCAAGGTTTTTGCCTGACTGGTATTGTTACCGACTTCCATCACCAACCCGGAATAGGCCTGATTAAAGGTCATCTTGTCGTTGGTAGTCCCACCATTGGTGCTCTTGCGCACCAGATCCTTGTTTTGCAATTCGGCCAATGCCAGACCATTGCTGTTATCGGCAAAGCCATTGCTGTTGTAACTGAGCTTGAAGCTATCGTTAGCATTCACCGTTCCGGTGATACTGAACTCGTAGCCAGGGATCTTTTGGGGATTAGAGTAGACAGGCCCAATGGCAGGTGGAGGGTGTTGCAAGGCGGCCATCAAATTTTGGCCCTTGCTGGCTGCTGGTGCTACTCCCATCAACGTACCCACTTGGTCATAGACCTCGTAGTCGCCGCTGTTGTTTATTTTGACCACCTGAGGTGCCGCGGGATCAAGCGTATTGGTGCCAAAGCCAGATCCCGCCCCTGTATTGAACACCCCCCCCAGCTTGATATCAGCACTGCCGATGTTATTGGTCGTCTTCTCGGCTTTCAGCGGAGAAGCCAGAGCAAGATCTTCCGGCCGGGTGATCAGCTGGCCAAGGCCCGCCGCAGCACTCTTGGTAGGTTGCAACAACAATTTGTCACCCGCAGCCGGAGTACCGGTGAGGTCGATTGAAATACCGTGACCGGTGAGTTCAAACGTTACAGGAGGGGTGGTGCCAGTCGCTACAGAGGTGCGATTGCCCGACTTGTCCAGCGAGAACACCTCATAACCGGTTGCGCTGCTAAAGCGCACTTCGTAATCAAATGGCGTGACTGACGTCCCCTTGCCCGGCACGAAGCTGACATTTGCCCCGACCGTCCCGGTATTACTGCCGTATGGCAATCCCTTGCTGGTCGGCAGGGTGAAGATATCGCCGCCAATCTCGTTATCCAGATCCATCCCTAGGCGGTTCTGCTGGTTCAAGGCATCAGTCATCGCCACGGCCAACTGCCCCAGCTCGCGCTTGGTGGGCTCGAGGTCGGTACGAGCCTTGAACAGCCCGCCCATGGCCCCACCAAATGTATCGTGATCGATGGTTGCCTGATTATCCCCCAGAGTCAGTTGCAGCTCCTGATCCCGGGAGTCAGGATCCCCGGCAATCAGCTTGAACTGGGCGACGCCCCCATCGAGGATCAACGAATGGCCAGTGCTCATATTGACCAGCATGCTGCCGTTGGATTGGGCAACGGTGCGAATGTCCATCTTCTCAGACAGTTGGCGGATCGCCTCATCCCGCTGATCAAACAGCATCAGGTTCTCTTCGGGTGAGCCCTGGGTGCGGATAATGGCCTGGTTGAGATCATTGATGCTGGTGAGCAGGCTGTTGACCTGCTTGGTTTCATCTTCGATGCGTGTGTTGAGAGTATCGCTCTGCTTGTCGAGCTGCGCCGAGAGGGTATGGAAGCGGTTGACCATACCGCTCAACTCCGTCATCGCCACCTTGCGACCACCGATCTCGGCGGGCGATTCATTGGCAGAGTGAAATGATTTGAAATAGGAGGTAATGGCCGCCCCCACACTGTTGCTGGTATCCCCCAGCAAGCTGTCAACACCCGCAAGTTGTTCGTAATGGGTCACAGAGGCGTGATAGGCGGAGGTATCCCGGCGCACCTCCCCCTGCATATAGTCGTTGATCACCCGCTGGGTCTTGATATCACCGGTACCAAGCCCGATGGAATTGGTAAACACCAGCGTACGCTCACGCACATAGCCCTGGCTATTGACGTTCACTATGTTGTTACTGGTGGTCTGCAGCAGGCGTTGCTGCGCCAGCACGCCCGATGAACCAATCCCAAGCAGGTCGCTTGCCATATGTTACAGCTCCATCTCGTTGTATTGGGCAATGGCATCACTGCGCAATACCTGTTTCAGTTTTCTGGCGTAGTGCGGGTCGGTGGCATAACCCGCCTGTTGCAGCGCCTCGAAGTAGCGGTCCGGGCTATCCACCTTCGCCAGGGCCCCCTTGTAGCGAGAGCCGGAGGTGAGGAAGTCCACGTAGTCATTGAAGCTCTCTTCAAACGACTCATAGGAGCGAAATGCCGCTTTCTGACGGGAGGCAACGCCTTGCTCATACTCCAGCGTGCTGACCACCGCCTTGGGCCCTTCCCAGCGCGGATCTGCCTTGATGCCAAACAGGTTATGGGTCACCTGCCCCTCGCCATCCTTGATCACCCGCTTGCCCCAACCGCTCTCCAGTGCCGCCTGAGCGACCAGTACCGCCGGGCTTAGCCCCAGCTTGTCGGCCGCTTTTTTGGCCAGCGGCATCAGGCGATTGACGAACTCTTCCGGCGTATCGAACTCCTTGCCCCCACTCCCGCTGGCACTGCCCTCTTCGCTGACAACCTGCCCCATGGGCGGTATGCTGCGGTGTGGTCGATGGGGCATCGTGAGCCCGTGGCTCTCCTTGGCCCCCTCCGCCATCTCTTTCTCAGCAAAATCTTTGCCAACTTTTGATACAGCGATCAAATCGTCGGCCGCCGCCGTGGGTGGCTGATAGGGTTTGTAGGTCCGTTCGGTACGCTGCGGCATCTTGAGCACCCGCCCATCCTGATGGGTAAAGGTCTCGGGAGAGAGCTGCTTGACCACCATGTCAGCCAGTCCCAGCCCCCCCTTGCTCGACATGTCGGCAACCCGCTGCTCATCCAGCATCCCTTCATAGAACTGGGTATAGCTGCTGTTCATCGGGTTGTCCTGAGTCAACACCCCGTTGGCCTGACGCATGCTCTGAAACAGCATCTGGGTAAAGATTGACTCGAACTGGCGCGATGCACTCTTGAGCGCTTCGGCCTGCCCTTCTTTGCTTTGGCTCATCTGGCGCAGACGGTCCAGGTTCTTGATGTCCTGTACCATCCCAAGATTCATGCCGCTGTTGGTGTCAAACTCCGCCATTTTGCTTACCTCATTGCCACCCGTGGCAACCACTTGCCGCTTGTTACAATATGACCAGTTGCCCCTCGATGGCGCCTGCCTGCTGCAGCGCCTCGAGGATGGCCATCAAATCACCGGGGGCGACCCCGACCTGATTGACCGCGCGGACCAGATCGTCCAGGGTCGCACCGGTATCAAACTTGAACATCCGCCCCGGTTCTTGCTGGACATTGATGGTCGAGTTGTTGGTCACCACCGTCTCTCCCCCCGATAGCGGGTTGGGCTGGGAGACCTGCTTATTCTCGGCGATGGTCACCGTCAGCCCGCCGTGGCTGATGGCCGCCGGTTTGAGCTTGACCTGACTGCCGATAACGATGGTGCCGGTACGGGAGTTGACGATAATTTTGGCCGCCTCATTGGCCGGATCCACCTCCAGATTCTCGATGGTGGCGAGATAGGAGACGCGCTGACCCGGATCCCGCGGGGCATAGACCTTGACCGATGTAGCATCGAGCGCCTGAGCGGTATTGGGCCCCACCAGATCGTTGACCACATCGGCCAGCCGGCGCGCAGTGGTAAAGTCGGGCCGGTTAAGGTTGAAAGTGATGGTGTCCCCCTGACTGAAGGAGTTGGGCACCTCCCGCTCCACGGTGGCACCGTTGGCAATCCGCCCGACGGTCGGGGTATTGACCACCACCTTGGAGCCATCAGCCCCCTCGGCCCCCAGACCACCGACCACCAGACTGCCCTGCGCGACTGCATAAACCCGACCATCCAACCCTTTCAGGAAGCTTTGCAGCAGGGTACCGCCGCGCAGGCTCTTGGCCTCGCCGATGGCAGAAACCGTGACATCAATGGTCTGGCCCGGTTTGGAGAAGGGTGGCAAGTCGGCATGGATCGCCACCGGCGCCACATCCTTTATCTTGGGCTTGATGTTATCCGGCACCTTGATGCCAAAGTTGTTGAGCATGGTGCGGAAAGTCTGCTCGGTGAAGGCGTTGTTCTTCTCGCCAGTACCGGGCAGCCCCACCACCAGGCCGTAACCAATCAGCTGGTTGTTGCGCACCCCTTCAACCGAGCTGATGTCCTTGATCCGGGCAGCGTTAGCCATGCCCAGAGGGAGCAAACAGCAAAGCAGAGTGACAAGACGGAGTGACTTCATAACATCTCCTAGAGCGGCCACCAGGGGCCATTGAAAAAGCTGGTCAGCCACCCTTGCTCCTGGCTATTGGCCAGATCGCCGGTACCACCGTAGTAAATGCGGGCATTGGCCACCTTCTGGGACGAGACGCTGTTGTCAGACGTCACATCCTCCGGGCGAATAAGGCCGGTGATCCGGATATATTCATTGCCATTGTTGAGCATGATCCACTTCTCGCCGCGCACCACCAGATTGCCGTTGGGCAGCACCTTGGCCACGCTGACCGAAATATTGCCCTGCAGGCTGTTGCTCTGATCCGCCTTAGCCTGGCCCTTGAACGCGCTGTCTTGAGCAATGGAAGCCGAGAGATCATAGGGGCTGGCGGTCACGGGCACGCCACCCAACTTGACCGGGTCCAGATTGAACTTGTTATCCTTGCCACTCTGGGTATTGGCTTTTTTCGAGGCCGAGGTCGATTCCGCCAACTCGATGGTGATGATGTCACCCACCTTGTGCGCCTTGATATCCGAATAGATGCCATTGACCTGATCCGGTTGGAAAATCGCCCCTGTCGGCCGCACCGAGACCGGCTCCGACTCCCCATAAACGGGGGAAAACTCGGGATCATCAGGCTTGGGTGTATTGGGAGTACTGCTACACCCTCCCAGCACCAGCAATCCCAGCATCCATACGGCTTTCATCATGCGCCTCCTAATTAGGTACGCTGGATCAGGAAGGACATCATGCCGTCCACAGCGGAGAGCACCTTGGAATTCATCTCGTAGACCCGTTGAGCCTGAATGAGGTTCACCAACTCTTCGGTCACGTTAACGTTGGAGGTCTCCAGCATCCCCTGCTTGACCACCCCCAGACCATCGGCACCGGCGTTGCCCTGAATGGCGGCACCGCTGGACTGGGTCTCGACGAACATGTTCTCTCCCATCGGCTGCAAGCCGCTGGCGTTGACAAAGTCTGACAAGGTGATCTGCCCGACCACCTGAGATGCGCCATCGCCCTTGAGCTGCACCGAGACCTGGCCATCTTCGCCCACCGTGACGCTCTGGGCGTTTTCCGGGATCTGGATTTCCGGTTGCAGGGTGTAACCGTTGCCCGGCGTCACTATGGTCCCTTCATCGTTGAGGGTGAACTGACCGTTACGGGTATAGGCTGCACTGCCATCCGGCAGCTGAATTTCAAAGTAACCACGGCCACTGATCATCAAATCCAGCGAGTTGTCGGTGGTTTGCACGTTGCCCTGGCTGTGGTTTTTCTGGGTCGCGACCACCTTGGCACCCGCACCCAGCATCAAGCCGGAGGGGAGCTCGGTATCGGCAGAGGAGCGGCCACCGGGCTGGTTGATGTTTTGATAAAGCAGATCTTCAAAGATGGCCCGTGACTTTTTGAAGCCCACGGTGCTGGCGTTCGCCAAGTTGTTCGAGGTGACCGAAATATTGGTCTGCTGTGCATCCAACCCGGTCTTGCTGATCCAGAGTGCGGGATTCATAGGTAACTCCTTGATTAGCTGATTCGCAGCAGTTGGGTTTGAGCTTCATCATTTTCTTCGGCCGTCTTCATTATTTTGACCTGGGTTTCGAACTGACGTTGCAGCCGGATCAGGTTGGTCATCTCATCCACCACATTGACGTTGCTCCCCTCAAGGGAGCCGGCAATCAGGCCGACATTGGCCGAGGCGGCTTCATTCTGGCCATCCTTGCGGCGAAACAGACCATCTTGCCCCTTCTCCACCGCATCGGCGGCCGGGTTGACCAGCTTGATCCGCTGGAAATCTTCCGGCAAGTTGGCGGCAGCCCCTTCCGGTCGACCACTGATGGTGCCATCCCGATTGATCTCGAGTTTCTCCATCGGCATCGGCAGCACGATAGGCTGACCCCCGTCGTCCACCACATTCAGGCCGGTCGAGGTTTGCAAGTTGCCAGTCGCATTGACCTGCAAATTCCCCATGCGGGTATAGGCTTCACCGCCCTTGGGATCCTGCACGGCAATCCAGCCCGGACCATCCACCGCCACGTCCAGATCCCGTCCGGTGGTCATCAGCATGCCATGCTGCAGGTTCTGACCCGGACGCTCTGCCATGGCAAACACCCGGCTTGGCAAGCCTTCACCGAACGCCTGCATGCTCCTGGCCTGCTCGAAATCGGACTTGAAGCCGGTGGTATTGGCATTGGCGAGGTTGTTGCCCCGAACAGCCAGGCTGTTCATGGTCTCTTTGGCCCCGGACATGGCGATGTAAAGCAGGTGATCCATGGAATTCTCCGTCAAACAGATGACTCTGACAGGAGAAATGCAATTAGAGTGCCAACAGCAGAAATATGGGGGGGATAAGGAGGATGGGAATACGACAGAAACAGAGAGGGGCAAAGCCCCCTCTCATGATCATGGATTGCGCGATTAACGGATCTGCAGGATGGTCTGCTGCAGCGAACTGTTGACCTCCAGCGAACGGGAGTTGGCCTGGAAGTTACGCTGGGCAGTGATCAGATCAACCAGTTCGGAAGTCAAATCCACGTTGGACTGCTCTAGCGCCGATGACTTGATGGTGCCAAACGTGCCCGAGTTGGGTGTCCCCGGCAAAGCATCGCCAGAGAGCAGAGATTGTCGCCAGGAGGTATCGCCAACCTGAGTCAGCCCTTGCGAGTTGGCAAACTTGGCCATGGCAACCATCGCCACCTTGATGGTGGTAGCGTTACTGTAAGTTGCAGACACAATGCCATCCGGGGTGATCTCCACCTTGGTCAAACGGCCGACAGTAGAACCATCCTGTGTCAATTTGCTGACCTCAAAAGGTGAAGCATATTGAGTCACCGAATCAAGACTGATATCAATCTGCTGAGTCGGGTCGGCACCATTAGTAATAATGCCCGCACCAGTTGCACCGACAGTCCCAAGTGGTTCAGTTTTGAGCGTAGTAGGGATCATTCCCGTCATTTTACCATCAGACCCAAAGGTAATTTGGGCTGCTTTGGGTGCTGGGTTCAGGCCAGCAGCCATCGTCGGGGCGGTTCCATTGTCGATATCAATAGGCTTGTCACCCTGATAAAGATACATGCGCCAAGCAGGTGGGTCTGCTGGTTTGGTCGGATCAACGGTATCCGCATCCCTGACAAAATATTGAGTAATAGTATGAGGTTCTCCCAAAGAATCATAAATAACCACAGAGGTGGATGACGAATACGTTTTTGAATCTTTTGGATCAAATGTTGAAGGATTGAATGATTGCGGTTTGGTTGTTGAAGTTGAAGGTAAGTTGAAACTTGCTTCTATTTTAGTCGTCTTCACCGGTTCACCTGCACGATCCGGAATCTGGATCGGCTTGGTTGCATTGATACTAACTGCTTTCGGGCTACCATCAGTATTAATTTCATAACCTTGCAGATAATGCCCCTGATTGTTGACCATATAGCTGTTTTCATTGAGCTTGAAGGCACCGGCACGGGTGTAGGTGCGATCCAGGTTGGTCAGACCGTCAGAGGTCACAAAGAAGCCATTACCCTGAATCGCCAGGTCCAGTGCGTTATTGGTGAATTGCAGCGCCCCCTGATGGAACTGCTGGGCAACCGCGCCGGTTGCCACACCGTTACCGACCTGGGTCTTGGCATTGACAAAGATGGAGTTGGCGTAGACATCCGCAAACTCGGCACGGGACTCTTTAAAGCCCATGGTGTTAACGTTGGCAATGTTGTTGGCGGTGACGTTCAAGTCTTTTTGTGCCGCGTTGACACCGCTCAAGGCATTGTTAAATGACATATCCAGCTCCTTAGATCGATGCTGTCGACGTGGTTTTTGACGGTGTAACCGTCGGATTTGAATTGCTTCCTGAAATCTGCAGAATATCTTGCAAAAACGCGCTACCAAGGCCTCTCAAATTGAGGCGAGTAGGATTAGCAGCATTACCCAAGGCAACACTGTCCACCTTGGCATAGGCATATGCACCAATACTTTCAGACTTGCCATCGAGAGTGCCGCTGGCTTTGATGACATATTTTCCTGCGGCAACCCGTTTACCAGCCTTGTCTGTACCATCCCAAGCCACTTCAACGTTACCTTTTTGGTCTCCTTCCAGAGGAAACTCTTTGATAACTTGGCCCTTTTCATCTTCGATGGTAACTTTGATATTCGCGTATTTATTGGTAGTGCCAACAGCTACTACACCGGAAAATCCCCCCTCCTTGTCTAAATAACTCATATTGCTGTTCAGCAATACATTTTGACCAACCAAGGAGGATGCTTGCAGAGCCTGGCTGGATATCATCTGGTCATTAAGCTTGCCCATCTGGGTAGACAGACTACTGATCCCCTCCGACGTAGACATGGAGGCCATCTGGGAAAGCATCTGGGCATTGTCGACCGGCTTGAAGGGATCCTGATATGACAGCTGCATGGTCAGCAGTTTCATAAATGAAGCCTGATCCAGCTCTTTCTTCGGCGCCGTTGTGGTGCCTGTCGTCTGGGTCGTGGTACGGCTGATACCGTTCACATTATTGGTTGTATCGACCATGCTGCATCCCTCCTATCAGGACTTGCCAAGCTGGAGCGTCTGCTGCAGCATCTTCTTGGCCGAATCTGCAACTTGGACATTGGTCTGGTAACTGCGCGAGGCGTTGATCATGTCGGCCATCTCTTCAACCATGTTGACGTTCGGCTTGAAGATGAAGCCGTCTTTGTCCGCCATCGGGTGGTTGGGGTTGTACTCTTTAAGCAGTGGCGCCTTGCTCTCGACAATCCCCTTCACCTCAACCCCGACCGAGCCCTGCTTGTCAGACATCGCCTGATCGAGCTGGGCGGCAAAGACTGGCCGCCTGGCGTGGTAAGTATTTTCCACACTGGAGCTGACGCTGTCCGCGTTGGCCATATTGCTGGCAACCGTGTTGAGCCGCACCGACTGTGCGCTCATAGCCGAGCCTGCTATGTCGAAGACCTTGAACAAACTCATCACTGCTCTCCTTTCAGGGCCTTCAGCAGGCCACTGATCTTGCTATTCATAAATTCAAGGGAGGTTTGATACTCGAGGCTATTGCGCAGAAACTCGCTGCGCTCCTGCTGCACATCGACCGTATTGCCGTCACCGGTATCCGGTTGCAGCGGGTTGCGATATTGCACGGTACCCGGAGCGTCCATATTCAAGGCAAAATGCTTTTCGCTGGTCGTTGCCAGACCAAAACCCTGATGCGACTGGGCCTCCTGCAACGCCTGCGCGAAGTTGATATCTCTGGCTTTGAAACCCGGGGTATCCGCGTTGGCAATATTGCTGGACAGCACTTCAGCACGCTTGGCGCGAACGCTTATCGTGTGTTGATGAACACCGAATGCCTTGTCAAATGAAAGAGCCATAGCACACCTCCTGCTTGGTATATTTTGTTTGCAAGAGGTGTGCCATAAGCGAATCACTCAACTCGATGATCTGGGGATGAGTACATTGCAGACCAGAAACCACGGGAGTATCTCGTTCCCGCAGCCAGCTAACGTCTGGCTACCTCAGGTTGTTAACCATCTTGGCAGTGGTTGGAAATGGCTGGCAAATAGAGACATTGAGCTGTAGAGAAAGAAAGAGGGAAGCTAATCGCTTCCCTCTTTACATGAACTGGCAAGAACCCAGAATATCAAGGCTATCAGGCCTATTTGACCTTGTAGACTATCCCCGGATTACAGCGGATCATCTCGAACCGGTCGGTCAATCCGGCCAGTGATTCCGACGCCCCCAACATCAAATATCCACCAGGATTGAGGCTGGCAGCAAACTGGTTGAGGATCTTCGATTTCACTTCCGGCGCAAAATAGATGAGCACGTTACGGCAAAAAATGATGTCAAACTTGCCGAGCAGGCTGTAACTTTCCAGCAAATTGATCGGCCGGAAGGTGGTCAATTTTCTGACTCGCTCCACTACCCGCATCTTGTTGTCGCCGTAAGGCTCAAAAAACATCTTCTTGCGCTCGGGTGACAACCCGCGAGCCAGTGCAAGACTGTCATAAATGCCTTCCTTGCACTGGTTTAGCATAGTCGTCGAAATATCCGTTCCGACAATCTGGACGCCACCGGGCAAGGTGCCCGGCTTTTTCATCTGTTGCTCCAGCGCCGTCATGGCGATGGAGTAGGGCTCCTGACCTGACGACGATGCCGCAGACCAGATCTTGATGGGGCGGCCGCTTTTCCCCAATTCCGGGAAAATCTTGTCGGTAAGCAGTTGAAACGGATAGGTATCACGAAACCAGAGGGTCTCGTTGGTTGTCATGGCATCCACCACGGCCATTTTCAGGTCACGCTCTCGCACACTCATTGCACGGGTAACCAGATCAGACAGACTCTCGATGCCAAACTGAGCCATCAACGGTGAAAGACGGCTCTTCACCAGATACTGTTTGTTATCACCCAGCACGATCCCGCTCTGAACCGCCAGAAAGTTGCTGAACTGTTTGTATAAGTCGTCCGAAAGTGTCTTCATGCAGCTGTTCTTCTTTATTAGAGTGCGTTTTGTACGGCCTTGGCCAATTCATCCGGTTGGAACTTGGCGATGAAATTGTTGGCCCCCACTTTCTGCACCATGGCCTGGTTGAATACCCCACTGAGGGAGGTATGCAGAATAACATGCAAATCCTTGAGATTGGGATTATTCCGGATTTCTGCAGTGAAGGTGTAACCATCCATTTCCGGCATTTCGATATCCGAAATCACCAGCGCAATCTGATCCTTGATGGGGCCATTTTTGGCCATTTCCAGCAGCATATTCAGTGCTTCACGACCATCTTTTGCCAGCACGCACTCGACCCCGATGGCTTCGAGCGCACGCTGCACCTGTTTGCGCGCAACAGATGAGTCATCGGCAACCAGCACAGGACGTCCTAGGGTCGGGTGGTCGACACTAGACTCCACCAGCTCTTTGCTCACTTCGGTAGAGACCGGGGAGATCTCGTTGAGAATACGTTCAACATCGAGGATCTCTACCAACTCGCCGTCCACCTCGGTGACCGCCGTCATATAGTTGATGCGCCCCGCCCCTTTGGGCGGCGGCAGGATCGACTCCCAGTTCATATTGATGATGCGCTCGACCGAATGCACCAGAAAACCCTGAATGGAGCGGTTGTACTCGGAGATAATAATGAAGCACTTGCTCAAATCTTCAATCGGACGCTTGCCAACCGCCATGCTGAGATCGATGACCGAAATCGTCTGGCCACGAATGTGGGCGACCCCGCGAATGCAGGAGTTCAGTTTGGGCATCACGGTCAAGGGGGGGCACTGCAACACTTCACGCACTTTGAATACGTTGATGCCAAATCTTTGACGTCCGTTGAGACGAAACAACAACAACTCCAGCCGGTTTTGTCCCACGAGCTGGGTACGCTGGTTGACCGAGTCCAGAATACTGGCCATAAACACTCCCTAAAAACGCTTGGCATTAATCATGCATGCGTGATGGATTGCGTCAGACTATCGATGTGACAACGAACAGATTCTGAAGCAATCATAGTTAAATATGGTGATATGCGTGAACAACTTATCGACCAACGAGCGAAAATGATTAACCGACTTTTACTCATCAGCCTCTTTTTTGGCAGCATATCTTCCAGCTACGCCTCGGACGTCACTACTTATCTGCAAGAAAGGGCACAAGAGTTCGTTTACAGCCAGCTGGATGTTCCGTTGGATGCCAGAGCCGAGGTTACCCCTGCCACGCTGGATGAACGGCTCCCACTGACCCGCTGCGAAGATCTGCTCACTATCAGCTTACCAGCAAAAATGGAAATTCGCCGCAATACAACAGTTTACCTTAAATGTGAGGAAGACAAACCCTGGGACGTCTATCTCCCGGTGCGGGTCAGCATTCAAAAACCCTATGTCACGGTGGCCAACCCCATTGCCAAGGGGGATCTGCTGAGTGAAAGCCAGCTGGTCCTGGCCTATCAGGATCAAACCCTGATCCGCGGCGACTACCTGACTGACACGGCTCCTCTTATCGGGGTGCGCAGCAAGCGGGAGCTAAAACCGGGGCAGCCCATCCGTTTGAGCCAGGTTTGTGTAGTGTGTAAAGGGGATCAGGTCACTTTGACGGCAGAAAACAGCAACTTCCAGATCAAAACCATGGCCCGAGCCTTGCAAGATGGCAGCTTCGGAGAGATCATCAAACTCGTCAATATTCGCTCCGGCAAAACCGTTGAGGGTAAAGTCAGTGCTGTGGGTGCCGTATCGGTCACGTTTTAAATTCGGATCCTTGACAACTTTTTTCTAAAGTTTTGACCTGCAGCACCGATAAACAGGTAAGCAAACCTTAAAGCAGACGAAGGTAACTAAAATGGCCATCAACAATATCAACAACTTGGCGAACAATCGGTTGCAAAATACCGCTAATAGCCAGGGAACAGGCAGCAAGTCAGTCACCTCATCGCCCGAAAACAAAGCGGCTACTGTCAAGCTGGACTCCGTCTCCTTGACCAGTGAGGCGCAACAATTGCAAAAAATGCAACAAAACCTCAATACCGCCTCGACCGGCAATGAGAGCAAGGTCGAACGGCTGAAAAAAGCCGTCGCGAGTGGCGAATATCAGGTCAACAGCAACGCTGTTGCCAAGAAGATGTTCAGTTTCGAGGCCAATCTGGACAAAGTTCTGGGATGATGGACTTACCTTCGTTACTGCACACCCAAGATGATTACCTCAGCCAGATGCAAGGCATTCTGGAAGAGGAGTTCAGCTTGCTCGAGCAGCATCAGGCACTGGCCCTGCCTGCACTGACCGAGCGCAAACAGCAGTTGCTTGCTGCGATAGAAACCCTGGACAAGACGCTGGCAGAGATGCCGGAACTGGCACTGCAGCTGGCAGCCTATCCCGACGAGATAGCGCAGCTTCGTGCAAAACTGGATGCCTGCCAGGCACAAAATGATATCAACGGTCGATTGCTTGAATTGAGCATGGTTTCCAACCGTCGTCTGGCAACCTTTCTGAGTCAGTTGCGAGATCGCAACAGCCTGACCTATGACGCCAAGGGCAACACTCGCTCTGGCACCCGCTCCTACGGTATCAAGGCCTGACATCTCTTATCAGGCCTTGCATTTTTGCTGTCCGTTTTAAAACACCAGTCGCAGCAACTCTCGCCCATCCTCACACGCATTTACGCGTAGCACCCCGTCTTCATAGCACCCGTAACTGGCAGGCAGCTCGCCGCGCGGGAAACAGATCGATCCCGGGTTCATCAATACCCGATCCCCCTGCCACTCCAGCACCGGCACATGAGTGTGGCCACTCAGGAACAGACTGCCCGCCGGAAGCTGTACCTCGTCCGGACGGTAAAGATGACCGTGGCTGACAAACCAGCGCCGCTCATCGACCAGCAGCTGGTTGTAGGGGGCGGTAATGGGAAAGCGCAACAGCATCTGATCCACTTCGGAATCACAATTGCCTCGCACCGCGATGATCTGCGGTGCCAGCTCGTTGAGCCGATCGGCCACCGCAGCCGGGTTATACCCCTCCGGTAGAGGATTGCGCGGGCCATGGTTGAGCAGATCGCCGAGCAGCAGATAGTGATCCGGCTGCCAGGGCTCAAGTTGGGTCAGCACCCGCTCCAGCGCAATGATGCTGCCGTGGATGTCGGAAATGATGGCAAGTTTCATGAAATGCTCCTCACTGCGGGCTGAAATAGAGATCCTTGGTGGCAATCGTCCCTTTCAAATTCTGGCTGGGCAGCCCTCGCAGCGCGGGATCGACCAGTCTCATCTGATTGTAATGATATACGGGGATGATCGGCGCCTCTTCGAGCAGCAACTGTTCGGCATGGCGGTACAGTTCACCCCGGCTCGCACTGTCCAGCGTGTTGGCCGCCTGCTCCAGCAGCAAATCAAAATCGGGATTGCAGTAGCCGCTCTCGTTGCGCAGATCCTGACAACGGAAGCTGCCCAGCATGGCTGACGGCTCGACGTAATCGCCAAACAGGAAGCTTCTTGCCACCTGAAAATCACCGCTATCCTTGGCCACCTGATAGGCGCCCCACTCCAGACTGTTGAGGGTGACCTGCACCCCCAGCTTCTGCCACATGGCGGCAATGGCCATCGCCATCTGCTTGTGGGTGTCGGCAGTGTTGTAGGTAATGCTCAGCTTGAGTGGATTCGCACTGTTATACCCGGCCGCAGATAGCAGGGCTGCCGCTTTGGCCTGCCGAGTCGGCATATCTTCGAGCGCCACAGGCAATACCACCCGGGGATAACCCGGCATCTCCGGCAACAGCGACCATGCCGCCTGCTCATCCTGCCCGCTCACTGCCCCAATAAGCTGCTGTCGATCAACCGCCATGGAGAGCGCCTGACGCACCCGCACATCCTGAAGTTCCGGGCGCTTCAAATTGAAGGCGTAGAGATAGGTGCCAAACAGCGGCAAGCCCCACAGCCGCTGCGGGGATTCACGCTTCATCTTCTGGTAATAGCCGAGGGAGACCTTGTTGGTGAGCTGGATTTCACCGGCCTCATAACGCAGCCGCTCCGCATGTTGCGAGGTGATCGGCAGGTAGGTGACCCGCCCGATACGGGTGTGCAGGTCGTCCCTGTAGTGGATATTGCGCTCGGCTTCGATCCGCTCGTTCGGCGTCCAGCTTGCCAACCGATAAGCACCATTGCTGACCAGCTTGCCGGGCTCGGTCCACTGCTTGCCAAACTGGGCTATCGCCTTCTGATTGACTGGCACAAAGGGGCGCTGACTGATGAGCTGCAAAAAATAGGGGGCGGGCCGCTCCAGAGTGATTTTTAGGATCTGGTCGCTTTGCGCCTCAATGCCCAGATTGTCGAGCTCCAGCGCACCGGCATAGATGGATTGCGCATTGTTGATCCCCGTCGCCAGCAGCAACCCGGCAGAAGGGGAATTGATGGCCGGATCGAGCAGACGGCGCCAGGCATAGACGAAATCAGCGGCCACCAGCGGCTCGCCATTGGACCACTTCAGTTGGGGGCGCAGGAAAAATCGCCACTCCAGCCCATCGTCACTCACCTCCCAGCGCAGTGCCTGAGCAGGTACGATATGCCCCTGCCCGTCATCGCTGACCAGCCCTTCAAACAGATCGACCAGTACCGCCTCCCCCGGAAAACCGGATCGCACTAGCGCCGGATCCAGCGACTCCGGCTCGGCACCGTTGCCCTTGACCAGGGTTTGCCGATCGGCCAGCAGAGGCTGCTGCTCAACGGTGGTGGCATGGGCCAGGGGCCCTGTCAGCACGGCAAGCAATAGCGGGGAGAGCCAGCGTTGCGCCAGCTTGGGGAAGAAACCATACCTCATGACAAAACCTCGAATAAAACCACTGCAGGAGGGGAAGGCCGACGGCGCGCCTGATGAATGCCTGATGCCGCTCTTGTTATCCCCGAAAACGCCCCGTATTGTATCGGGCTTGCCCGGGAGATGGAGTCTTTCGGGTTAATTTTTTCAGGAGTTTTTATGGGTTATGAGTGGCTGGCCCTCGCATCGGCCAGTTTATGGGCAGTTGCAGCGCTAATTTCGGTCAAACCGGCCCGTCATCTCGGCGCATTTGCCTACAGTCGCTGGCGCATGTTTCTGGTCAGCCTGATGCTCGGCACCATGAGTCTGCTCACTGGCGGCTGGCAAACCCTCACCGCAAGCGCCCTGCCCCTGCTCGCCATCTCGGGGCTGGTCGGCATCTTCATCGGCGACACGGCGCTGTTTGCCTGCATGAACCGGCTGGGGCCAAGACGCAGTGCCCTGCTCTTCTCCTGCCATGCGCTGTTTTCCGCCCTGCTTGGGCTCTGGCTCTTTAATGAACAGCTGACGGGCTGGCGACTGCTGGGGGCCATGCTGGTCTTTGCCGGCGTGATGCTGGCGATCCTGTTTGGCAGACGCAGTAGCAGCAACGAGTGGGAGCAGATCCGTGGCAATCTGGCGCTGGGGATTGGCCTTGGCCTGACGGCGGCACTGTGTCAGAGCGTGGGTGCCATCATCGCCAAGCCGGTGATGATGAGTGGTGAGGTGGATGCGGTGAGTGCATCGGGTATCCGGATGGGCAGTGCCCTGCTGGCCCACTGCGTCCTGCGGCTGGGACGCTTGCCACTGGCGATGCCGCTCAAACCGGTCAATCGCCAGATCCTCGCCATGATTGCCACCAACGGTTTTCTGGCGATGGGGCTGGGCATGACGCTGATCCTGATGGCACTGCGGCAGGGTGAGGTGGGCATGGTAGCGATTCTCTCCTCCACCACGCCGGTATTGCTGCTGCCGCTGTTGTGGTGGCACTCGGGGGAGCGGCCATCCGTTGCCGCCTGGGCTGGGGCACTGATTGCCACCTTGGGCACGGCGCTGGTGCTGGGTTTCAGCACTCACTGACACCCGGCACCATCCCTGATCAGAACAGAGCGATTTCCTCAGCGGTCAGCTCGCGGTATTCACCGGGGGCCAGCTCTTCATCCAGCGTCAGGCCGCCCACCCGCTCGCGATGCAAGCCAACGACCTTGTTGCCGATGGAGGCAAACATCCGCTTGACCTGGTGGTACTTGCCTTCATGGATGGTCAGGCGGGCCTCGCACTCACCGAGGATCTCCAGCTGGGCAGTACGGGTTTTATCGGTCTCGTTACGCAGGTAGACCCCTTCGGCGAACAACTCGATCGCATCCGGGCTCACCGGATCGGCCAGCCAGACGTGATAGGTCTTGGCACATTCGTGGCGCGGTGAGGTGATGCGGTGGGACCATTGGCCGTCGTCGGTCACCAGCACCAGACCCGTGGTATCGAGGTCGAGGCGACCCACCACGTGCAGCTTGCCCATCGCCGGCTCATCCATCAGGAAGAAGACGGTCGGGTGATCCGGATCCTCGTTGGAGCAGACATACCCTTCCGGCTTGTGCAGCATGAAATAGCGGTTGCGCTGCTCCAGCGTCAGCACCACGCCGTCAAACTCGATCTGGCTCTGCTCATTGATATGAAAGGCGGGCTGCTTGACCACAATGCCATCCACCATGACCTCACCCTGACGGATCAGTTTGCCTGCCAGCGAGCGGGTCAAATCGGAACAATCGCACAGAAATTTATCAAGCCGCATTCACAACCTCGGAGTCCAACAAGTAAAGGGGCGTCATTATATCGGGCGAGGGCGACAACGCCACTGTTAAGGGGTTGCCAATTATGACGAAGTGGTCATCCAATGTTACACTTCTCCGGTGTGACCCATCCGAACGATACTCATAATAATAAAAGTCAGGAAGCCCTCATGAAGTCTCAAGCATCCTATCCCGTCATTCCCGTCAACCAGCTGAAACCCGGCATGTATGTGATTGCTATCGCCAGCCAGACAGGTGGGATGGAGATCGCCCAGATGGGCATGGTGACCAGCGTGGCACAAATTGCCAATCTGGTACGCCAGGGGGTGCTCACGGTGCGCATCGATCTGGCCCGCAGCAAGCTGGGCAGCGCCGAGAGTGACGCCGTTATCTCCCCCGACCTCAATGCCAACAGCGCCCAGGCGGGACGCCGGGCCAGTGCCAACGGTGAAGGGCGGGAGCTGAAGATCCGCCGCCTTTACCAAGAGGCCCGCGAGCTGCAAGGCAAGTTCATTCGCCAGCTCAAGGCGGGTGAACCCATCGACATCACCCCGCTGGCCGAAGTCGCCGAAGAGATGGTAGACACCATGTTCAGCCACGGCGATGCGATGCTCTGTCTGGCCCGTATTCGTGCCAAGGATGCCTACCTGATGGAGCACTCCATGAACGTGGCCATTCTGCTCGCCAACTTCGGTCGCTATCTGGGACTGGAACGCAGCGTGTTAAAGGAGCTGACCCTGGGTGGCCTGCTGCACGACGTAGGCAAGATCATGACTCCGGACGAGGTGCTCAACAAACCGGGCAAGCTGACCGACGAGGAGTTCGCCATCATGCGCCAGCATGTGGTGCACAGTTACGAGATCCTCAGCAATACCCCGGGCATCACCCCCACCATGCTGGAAGTGGCCGCCAACCACCACGAGCGACTCGATGGCACCGGCTACCCGCAACGGCTCAAAGGCGATCAGCTCTCGCTCTATACCCGGATGAGCGGCATCGTCGATGTCTATGATGCCATCACCGCGGATCGGGTCTACAAAGCGGGCATGCAGCCGACCCAGGCGTTTCGCATCCTGCTCAAGGGGATCAATCAGCACTTCGATGCCGAACTGGTGACCAAGTTCATCAAGTGCATGGGGGTCTATCCGGTGGGAACGCTGGTGCAACTCTCGAACCAGCGCTTGGCCATCGTGATGCAGCGCAACGAGCAGCAACCGCTCAAGCCGGTGGTCAAGGTGATCTATCACGCCACCCAGCGTCACTACCTCGAGGTGCAGTGGCTGGATCTGGCCAAATCGGGTGTGCAGGAGAGCATTGAAAATACGGTCGATCCCAAAGAGTTTGGCATCAAACTCGCCAACTTCTTCTAATCCCTCACCTCAGATATTCATGATTGGCGCTGGCTGTCGAGCCAGTGCTGGATCAGAAACTCCTCATCCAGTGGCGAGAGATCAAAACGCAGGCTGGCCTCTTCAATGGCAGAGATATCGTGCAAGTGATGCTCGCTGAGCCAAAGCACCGCACGACGCAAATCTTCACCATGGGGGAGTAGCAAATGGTCGCTCATGGGATACCTCCGGTAAACTGCAGGGCGGCCAGCGAACGTGGCCCCCTCTTTCAAGTCTAGTCGGTCAATCCCCACAACCTGCGCTTCACCCTCCCCCCTTTATCACAGCAATCCGCTTGTCACTGCAATCAGCGACCGAAGGCGCACTGCCAATCCTGATCAAACTTCACCAGCGCCGCATCCACCGCAGGCACGTTTAGCAGCTGCTCCGCCACATCGAGCGGCAAGGTGATGGACTGGCAACCGGCCAGCAGGCAGTCGAGCGCCTGACGGGGAGTGCGGAATGACGCCGCCAGCACCTTGCTGTTCGGGGCGTGCAGCTCAAGCAGCTGTTGCAGCTCCTGCACGGTGGCGATGCCATCGCCCCCCTGAGCATCCAGCCGGTTAACGTAGGGAGCGACATATTCCGCTCCCGCCACCGCCGCCAACCAGCCTTGCAGCGGGGTATAGACCGCCGTGCCCAAGGTCGGCACCCCGTTAGCGGTCAGGCTCTTGATGGCAGCCAGCCCCTCCGCGCATACCGGGATCTTGATCACCAGATCCGGGTCCAGCTCACGCAGGGCGAACGCCTCGCGCACCATCTCGGTGTCGGTTTTAGCCATCACCTGAGCAAACAGGCGCGCCTTGGGCCCCAGTACGTCGCGCAGGGCGGGCAGCAGCTCGGAGAGCGGCATGCCCCCGGCGGCAGTAATGGAAGGATTGGTGGTGACACCGGCCAACGGCAGGATCCGTGACCAGCGACGCACTGCCGCCACATCGGCGGTATCGAGATACAGCTCCATCTCTAACTCCTTAACGGGATGTTCAATATGTCGCCATTCTAGCGATAAAACATCTGCAAATTGCTTGATCGAAATCAAATCAACTTTCGAATGAAAGCAAATAGAATGAAAAAACAAAAGGAGGCGGTATGATTTTCGACCTGCAACGATATTCAACTCACGATGGCCCCGGCATTCGCACCCTGGTGTTTCTCAAGGGGTGCTCGCTGGCTTGCCTGTGGTGTCAAAACCCGGAGAGCCGCTCTCCCAAGCCGGACATACTACTCGACCGGCGCCAGTGCATCGAGGGATGCCAGCTCTGCAGCCAGGCTTGTCCGGCAATCTTGCGTGACAGCGAGGGGATCCAGCTCAGCCGTTCTGCCCTCAAGGCCGACGATATGGAACGGCTGCGCGGCCTCTGCCCCAGCGAAGCGCTGCAGGTGTGCGGTCGGGATGACACCCTGGACACCCTGATAGACACCATACTGCGGGATCGCCCCTTCTTCGAGCGCAGCGGCGGTGGCGTCACCCTCTCCGGTGGCGAGCCTTTTATGCAGCCCAGCTTTGCCGCTGCCCTGCTGGCCCGCTGCAAGGCAGAAGGGCTGCACACAGCGGTCGAGAGCTGCCTGCATGTGCCCTGGCACCAGATTGAGCCAAGCCTCCCCTCACTGGATCTGGTGCTGGCGGATCTCAAACACGTGGATAAAGAACGTTTCTTCCACTGGACCCGCGGCAAGGTGGAGCTGCCCATCGCGAACCTCAAACGCCTCGCCGAACACGGCGTGCCGATGCAGATCCGGGTGCCGCTCATTCCCGGCTTCAATGCCGACCGCGCATCGATCGAAGCCATCACCGACACCGCCGCCAGCCTCGGCACGGTGCAGGAGATCCACTTCCTCCCCTACCACACGCTGGGGATGGGCAAATATGCCCTGCTGGATCTGCCCTATCAGGCACCGGACACGCCGCTCGACGATCCCGATTTACTCCGCTTTGCCCACGCATACGCCCAACGTCAGGGGCTGACCCCTGTGACCAGAGGATAAGATCATGACCCAGCTCGACCTCAATACCCTCAGCCCGCGGATCCGCGCCCACAAAGAGAGCCTGATCCACATCGTTCAGCCACCGGTCTGCACCGAGCGGGCCCGCCACTACACCGAGGCCTATCAGGCTCACCTCGCCCGGCCGCTGCCGGTGCGCCGCGCGCTGGCACTGGCTCATCACCTCAAGCAGCGCACCATCTGGATCAAGCACGACGAGCTGATCGTCGGCAATCAGGCCAGTCAGGTGCGGGCGGCGCCGCTGTTTCCCGAATACACGGTGAGCTGGATTGAGAAGGAGATCGACGAGCTGGCGGACAGACCCGGTGCCGGTTTTGCAGTCAGCGAAACCGACAAGGCGATCATCCACGCCCTCACCCCCTTCTGGCGCGGCCAGACGGTGCAGGATCGCTGCTTCGGCCTCTTTACCGACGAACAGAAAGCGCTGCTGGAGAGCGGCATCATCAAGGCCGAGGGCAACATGACCTCGGGGGATGCTCACCTCGCGGTCAACTATGAGGAGCTGCTCACGCTGGGTCTCGATGGCTTCAAGGCCAAGGTGGCCGAGCGGCGCAGTCGGCTGGATCTGGCGGATTGGGCCGATCTGCAGCGCGAGCAGTTCCTGCACGCCGTCGCCATCACCCTGGAGGCGGTCAGCGATCATATCGGGCGCTACGCCACTCTCGCCAGCAATATGGCCCGTGACATGGCCGCGCAGGAGTCGTGCCCCGAACGCCGAAGCGAACTTGAGACCATTTCGCTCAACTGCGCCCACATCGCCCACCAGCCCCCCGAGACCTTCTGGCAGGCGCTGCAGCTCTGCTACTTTATCCAGCTCATTTTGCAGATCGAATCCAACGGCCACTCGGTGTCGTTTGGCCGGATGGACCAATATCTCTACCCCTGGTATCGCCGCGAGGTGGAACTGTCAGAATCCCTGTCACGCTCCCGCGCCATCGAACTGCTGCAAGGGTGCTGGCTGAAATTGCTGGAGGTGAACAAGATCCGCTCCGGCACCCACTCCAAGGCCTCCGCCGGCAGCCCGCTCTATCAAAACGTCACCATCGGTGGCCAGAACTGGCGGGATGGCGCGGCCCATGACGCGGTCAACGGCCTCTCCTACGCGATTCTGGAGTCCTGCGGCCAGCTGAGATCCACCCAGCCGAACCTGTCGGTGCGCTACCACGCCGGGATGAGCGAGGATTTCCTCGACGCCTGCATTCAGGTGATCCGCTGCGGCTTTGGCATGCCCGCCTTCAACAACGACGAGGTGGTGATCCCCGAGTTCATCAAGCTCGGGGTGAGCGTGGAAGATGCCCACCACTACGCCGCCATCGGCTGCATCGAGACCGCGGTGCCCGGCAAGTGGGGCTACCGCTGCACCGGCATGAGCTTTATCAACTTCGCCCGCATCCTGCTGGCCTCCCTCGATGGCGGTCGCGATGCCACCACCGGCAAGGTATTCCTGCCCCAGCCCCAGTCACTGCGGGAAGGAACCTTTGGCAATTTTGACGAGGTAATGGCCCGCTGGGATGAGCAGGTGCGCTACTTCACCCGCAAATCCATCGAGATCGACTGCGTGGTCGACAGCGTGCTGGAGGCGCAAGCGCACGACATCCTCTGCAGCACCCTGGTGGATGACTGCATCGAGCGCGGCAAGACCATCAAGGAGGGGGGGGCCGTCTATGACTGGGTCTCTGGTCTGCAGGTGGGGATCGCCAACCTCGGCAACAGTCTGGCGGCCCTGAAGAAACTGGTGTTCGAGCAGGGGGTGGTGGATCAGCACGAGCTGGCTGCCGCGCTGGAGCAAGACTTTGCCGGGCTGGCAGGGGAGCAGTTGCGTCAGCGCCTCACCAACGCCGCCCCCAAATATGGCAACGATCTGGACGAGGTCGATCTGCTGCTGGTGCAGGCTTACCAGAGCTACATCGACGAGCTCAAGGGGCTGCACAACACCCGCTTCGGCCGTGGCCCCATTGGCGGCACCTACTATGCCGGCACCTCCTCCATCTCCGCCAACGTGCCGTTTGGTGCGGCCACTATGGCCACCCCGGATGGCCGTCACGCCCGCACCCCGCTGGCGGAAGGAGCCAGCCCCTCTTCGGGGTCGGATCGTCTCGGCCCGACGGCGGTGTTCAACTCCATCGGCAAGCTGCCCACGGCGGCGATCCTCGGCGGGGTACTGCTCAACCAGAAGCTGAGCCCGGCGAGCCTTGAGAACGAGCGGGACAAGACCAAGCTGATGAGCCTGCTGCGCACCTTCTTCGAGGTGCACAAGGGGTGGCACGTGCAGTACAACATCGTCTCGCGGGAGACCTTGCTGGCGGCCAAGGCCAATCCGGATCAGTACCGGGATCTGGTGGTACGGGTGGCGGGCTATTCGGCCTTCTTCACCGCCTTATCCCCGGATGCGCAAGATGATATCATCGCCCGCACCGAGCACAGTCTCTGACGGGGCGCGCCCATGGCGCCTGTGACGTCATATGATTGGCAAGCCACCCTCGGGTGGCTTGCCGCTATCCACCACCTTGCATGCGAGCGCACCATGAATCCACGCCACCAACTGATCCTCACTCTGGTCCATCAGGCTCGCAAGATGAGCGTGAGTGAGCTCGCCCAACACACCGGCGTGTCGGAGGTGACGGTGCGCAACGACCTCACCGCGCTGGAGAAACAGGGGCTGCTCAGACGGGTACACGGCTCGGCCATGGCGCTGGAGACCGATGACCCGGATGCCCGGATGAACATCAACTACCTGCTCAAGGAGCGCCTCGCCGAGCGGGCCGCCCAGCTGGTGGAAGATGGCGAGACGGTCTTTATCGAAGGGGGCAGCGCCAACGCCATGCTGGCGCGCCATCTGGCCCTGCACAAACGGGTCACCATCATCACCATCAGCAGCTATATCGCCCATCTGCTCAAAGACACCCCGGCTCAGGTAGTGCTGCTCGGCGGGCTGTTCCAGCATCAGAGCGAAAGCGTGGTGGGGCCGCTGACGCGCCTCTGTATCGAGCAGGTGCACTTCTCCAAGGCCTTTATCGGGGTCGACGGTTTTCACCCCGAGGTGGGCTTTACCGGTCGCGACATGATGCGGGCCGATGTGGTCAACAGCGTGCTGGCCAAAGGGATGACCAATGTGGTGATCACCGACAGCAGCAAATTTGGCGCCATTCACCCGAGCCAGCTTGGCGCACCGGGCCAGATCAGCGTGCTGGTCACCGACGATGCCCTGCCCGCCCCCATGCGTGCGGCTATCACCGACCGTGGTATTGCGCTGCACTGCGTCACGGCCTGATCTGCCCTGACCTTGCAACAAAAAGCAGCTACGGGCCTCTCAACCAGAAATATCCAAACGGGCCTTTGTCCTTGACACTCACCACCGGCTCAAGGGTATGCTCCCACCCTTGCCGACCGCGCCGGGCAGTGTAAACCCGCGCGCCGCACTGCTGATGACAGGGATTTCAACCATGCAAACCAAGGACAAGTGTCTGGCCGCTCTGGTCATCCTCTGCTGGGGGCTCAACTTCATCGCCATCAAGTGGGGACTGGAGGGGATACCACCGCTACTGCTGGGGGCACTGCGCTTTATCGGCGTGGTCTTTCCCGCCATCTTGCTGGTGCCCAGGCCCGCCATGCCCTGGCGCTGGCTGCTGGCCTACGGCGGCGCCATCAGCCTCGGTCAATTCGCCTTTCTGTTCAGTGCCATGAAGTTCGGCATGCCGGCGGGCATGGCCTCCTTGGTGCTGCAATCTCAGGTGGTGTTCACCCTGCTGTTTGCGATGATCTGGCTGGGGGAGCGCTGGCAACCCCACCACTGGGTGGCGCTGCCTTTGGCGGGGCTCGGCCTCTATCTCATCGCCACCCACGGTGAGGGCAACCTGACCCTGATCGGCTTCGTGCTGACGCTGTGCGCCGCCGCCTGCTGGGGCCTTGGCAACGTCATCAACCGCCAGATTGGTCTGCGCTACCAAACCACGCTGCCCAGCCTGATCGCCTGGGGTGGTCTGGTGCCTATTCTGCCGTTTTTCGCCCTCTCCTGGCTGTTCGAGGGGCCGGCGCTGATGGTCAGCAGCCTGCTCAACTTCAGCTGGCAGGGATTATTGTGCGTGCTCTACCTCTCGTATGTCGCGACCTGGCTGGGTTACGGCCTGTGGGGGCGACTGCTGATGCGCTATCCGGTCGCGCAGGTGGCGCCGCTCTCCCTGCTGATCCCCTGTGTCGGCATGGTGGCGGCCGCCCTGCTGCTCGATGAACATCCGACCGCCATGCAGTGGCTGGGCTCAGGTCTGGTGCTGCTCGGCTTTGTGGTGCATCTGCTCGGTGGCCGACTGCGCGGGTTGAAACCACAGAGCGCGACATGATGAGCGCCTGCCAATTTGCGCTATTTCATTGACCTGACAGGATAAAATTTTCATGATGAGCCAGTCCCATCGGGACTGACGTCATCAGAGCGTGATCTGCAGGAAGCAGACTTTCAGGAGAGCAAGGACATGCCATCGACCATCACTGCCGGGGGGCGCAGCCTCCCTCCTATCATTCGCGCCACCGCCATCACCCTGACCCTGTGCTGGAGCCCGTTTGGCTGGAGTGCCACGCTGCCCGCTGGCTTGAAGTGGGAGAGCAACAACACGGACCCTCTCTATGCCGATCCGGCTGCCAAGCGCGGCGGCACCTTTCGCACCTTTATGACCAGCTTCCCCCTGACCCTGCGCAAATATGGCCCCGACTCCAACGGCGGGTTTGCCGGTTACGTGCGGGAAACCAACCTGCCACTGCTGAGTACTCATCCCGTCACCGGCAATCCCATGCCGATGCTGGCAAACGAGTGGGCCTTCGGCGCCGACCACAAGACCCTCTATTTTCGCATCAATCCCAAGGCGCGCTGGTCAGATGGCCAACCGGTCACCGCCGATGACTGGCTCTTTACCCTCAAGATGATGCGCAGCAAGGAGATCAACGACCCCTGGTACAACAACTACTACAGCACCCAGATAGCCGACATCACCAAGTTTGATGATCACACCCTGGCCATCACCAGCGGCACCGAAAAGAGCCGGCAGGATCTGCTCGAATCACTGCCCATCAGCCCGGAGCCGAGCCACGCCATCACGCTCACCGCCAACTGGGTCAAGGAGTACAACTGGAAGGTGTTGCCGGTCACCGGCCCCTATCAGCTCGATCAGGTGAAAAAGGGCAAGTCGGTCACCTTCAAGCGGATTGAAAACTGGTGGGGGGATGACGAGCGTTACTTCCAGCATCGCTTCAATCCCGCGCGGATCGAGATCAAGGTGCTCAGGGATCTGAACATCGCCTGGCAGCACTTCCTGCGCGGCGATCTCGACACCTTCCCGCTGGTGATGCCCAACTGGTGGCACGACAAGACCAAAACGTCGGAGTTCGAAAAGGGTTATATCTCGCGTATCTGGTTCTACAACCAGACCCCGCAATCGCCGATGGGGCTCTATCTCAACACCGCCGATCCGCTGCTGAGCAATCTCGATGTGCGGCTCGGGATCCAGCACGCCCTCAACCTCGACAAGATGCTCACCACCCTGCTGCGGGGGGATTACCAGCGCCTCAACAGCTATGGCGCCGGTCAGGGGGAGTTTACCAACAGCGACATCAAGGCCCGTCCGTTCGATCCCAAACTGGCACGGGAATACTTTGCCAAGGCCGGTTTCAACAAGGTGGGGCCGCAGGGGATTTTGCAAAACGACAAGGGGCAGTCACTGACCCTCGCCATCACCTACACCACCGCAGAACACGCCCAGCGGCTCACGCTGCTGCGGGAAGAGGCCAAGAAGGCGGGGCTTAATCTGGAGCTCAACCTGATGGATGCCTCGGCCGGGTTCAAATCCATGCTGGAGAAAAAGCATCAGAGCGCCTGGATGGCCTGGAGCGGCGGCCGCTACCCCGCCTATTGGGAGTTCTTCCACAAGGTCAACGCCAACAAACCCCAGACCAACAACATCATGAACATCGATGATGACGCCATCACGGCGCTGGTGGAGCAGTACGACAAGGAGTTCGACTTTGCCAAAAAGGCGGCCCTGTCACGGCAGATCCAGCAGCGGCTCTACGAGCTGGCCAGCTTCGTCCCTGCCTATCAGGTGCCCTACACCCGGGAAGGGGCATGGCGCTGGATAAAACTGCCCAAGGTGCCCGCAACCCCCAAGAGCGAGCAGCTCTACTGGCCCCTCGGTGGCGACAACAGCGGTTACAGCTACGGTGGACTGCTGTGGATTGATGAAGAGGCAAAGACACAGACCAAAGCGGCCATCAAGGCCGACAAAACGTTCCCGGTCGTGCTCCTGACTGACACCACTTATCGGCAACCGTAATTTTGGCCGCCCTCCTCTGCTCCAGCGAGCACAGGATGGTTGCCCCAAAAACGACAGACCCCGCACAATGGCGGGGTCTTGTTTTGCAACCGGGTTGCTTGCAAGCAAACGAGGCAATTAGCTGCGCTTGGCCTGCTTCTCGGCAATGGCGTCAGCCACGTCGGCCGGCTCCAGTACGATGCCTTCCTGATCCGGGGTCGGGAACACGGCAACACACAGCTCGTCCTGCTCCATACCGTCAACCCAGCGCTCCAGCCATACCTTCAGGGTGATGGACTGTGGCTTGCAATCGGCCCACTCGCCTTCGGCCCACGCCTTGGCGTACTCCGGGTGCGGCCATACCGGGATGCAATCTTCATCGTCGGTGGTCAGCATCATGACGCCATGCTCGTCAGTCAGCACAAACAGCTCTTCATGCTCGACCAGCTTGCTGATGAAGTGTTCGTAACGGTAATCAGCGTTCAGTTGCAGCGCGGCATTGCGCTCGGTGTCGCTCAGTTCATAGCTCATTGGCCAAGTCTCTCTCTCGATAAAGGGCGCCATGTTCACATCTTGTCGGCAGCTTGTCCAGCTTGTAGCCCCTTGGCACCGGATGGGGCAGACAATGACGCCCATAAGGATAGAGCAGCCTCCTCGATAGCGAGACCGCCAGCCGTCATATTGCCCTGTTTACAACGCAGGTGTGATCAGCTCCACATCAGGCTGCTCGCTGAGCTTTTGCCGCAGCCAATAGGCAGACTCCACTTCGACAAAGCAGAGCAGATCCCGGCCCTTGGCCGCCATCGCCATCAGCTGTTCAAAACGCAGCTGTTGTTGCTGCTCCCAGGCGGCAGCGAGTTTGGCCCCATGGGCCTCATCCACCACTTCGCGGCGCAGCTCGAACAGGTTATCGGTGATCGGGCTGTTGATCTTGGCGGCGCTGTGCCAGTACATCAGTAGATTATCCATCATCTCGCTGTCGTAGTTGGCAAGCGCATCCAGCTCGGGCGTCTCGCCACTGTCGCTGGCGGCAAAATCACACCAGCCCGCATCAAGTGACGCCAGCTCATGAGTCCCCTTGGCATGCTTGCGCAACAGCGCAATGTCGGCCCCCTTGCGGGCAGGCAACCACACCTCGCCCTGATGGGCATCCAGCAGGGACGTCAACGAAGCTGCGGGGTAAACAGGAAAGCGGGCACAAAGTGAATGCAGCAGGGATACCAGAGTGATCTTGACCATGAGCGATACCTTGAACAGGGCGAACAGCCACCAATAGACCGTCCGATATAAATAAGTGCCCTATCCTATCACGTTTGGTCCGGCTCGGCCCTTGACGAAGCTGTTAGCCAACCATCTGATTACGCCGAAAAAAACAGCATTTGAAACGCAGCATCCAGCCAAAGATCAATAATTTGAGCCAGCGCCCACTAAAGTGGATCCGGGGATGCTAGTTTGCATACATCTTTAGCGTAAGGAGTAAATCCATGATTGGGATCGACCAGGTTTCTAACGACTTTGTAAACGATTTGAAAATACTGGCATGCTTTGATCCGGCCAACATGAGCCTAGGGATTAAATTACGCAGCGATATGTCTGATGAATTGTGCCAAGCTGCGGTTCGTCTGCATCAGCAGGGACTGATCAGCGCAGAAGATGGCGGCTATCTCACCCCGTTTGGCATGACCATGGTTGAACACCTGCAGCACCTGCTGGTCGCACTCAAACCGCTTTGATGGGCTGTGGAGCCCAGAGTGAAAAATTAAGTAGCTCCCAATGTGGCCCCTGGCGAAGATGACAGGCAAACAGCAAAGGACCTTCGGGTCCTTTTACTTTGCCATCCACCAGCCACTCCCCTTCCCTTTCAGGCACCAGTCGTGCATGGACCTCATAGGGCTGTAGAGCAGCCCCCATCCTGACCTGGACAAATTGCTGGCAGATAGCCTGCACTTCCATCGCGGATTGAACCGGTACCGGCGCGTCAGAGATCGGAGTAAGGGTGGCAACAAGCAGAAGCGATAGCAGCATGATTCAGCACATGTGAGTCAGTAGCGGGAGCCAGATAAACAAAAAGCCGTGGCACCAGAGGTACCACGGCTTTCTTAAATTCTGTAAGAATTACAGAGCAGTTACGTTCTCAGCCTGCGGGCCTTTCTGACCTTGGGTCACAGAGAACTGTACGCGCTGACCTTCAGCCAGGGTGCGGAAACCGGCACCTTGAATAGCGCTGAAGTGAACGAAAACGTCCGGGCCGTTTTCTTGCTGGATGAAGCCAAAACCTTTGGTTTCGTTGAAAAACTTAACGGTACCGGTGATCATGTTAGACATATCTTTAAACCTGTATTCAAAATAATTACTTATGCTTTTCAGCGGGTAAAGCTCAAAAAACGGGATTAACTTATGAACAACAGGACAAGATGCAGAACATCGTATTCATTGACATAACTATCGCCCTTTCAAGCTGATTTGGATTATACGTGGCTTTGTAGATTACGCAAACAAATTTGTGCCCTGCCAATGACAGGGCGCAAACCGTTATAAGGTGGCCGCTTCCAACGCATCGACCAACGCTCTTAGAAAACGAGCCGCCTCCCCGCCCGTGCATGCCCTGTGGTCAAATGTCATCGACAGTGGCAATGCCCTGACGGGGCGAGCTTCACCATGAATGAACACCACTTTCTCGAACAATTTACCTGCCCCTATGATGGCCACCTGCGGCGGTGTGACGATGGGGCTGGCGTAGCGGCCTGCGATGGCGCCGAAGTTGGTGAGCGTAATGGTCGCCCCCTGCAACATTTCGCGAGGCACGGCGCGCGCCTTCACATCGGCGATCATCCGATCCAGCCCCTGTCGGATATCAGTCCCCTCGCGCTCGGCTACGTTCTCCATCACCGGCACATAGAGACCATGTTTGGAATCCACCGCAATGGCCACATTGACCTCGTTGAACAGCCGTCGTGACAGGGTTTCGCCATCAAACCAGGCATTCATCGAGGGCTCGGCACGGCACGCCACGCCAATGGCCTTGATAAGGCGCACCGTCACATCCTCATCAGGCCGCCAGTGACGCAAATCCACCTCGTCGGTGATGCTGACCGGCACTACCGTCTGATGAGAGAGCTCCATCGCCTTGGCCATTGCCCGCCGTGACCCTTTGAGGAATTCGTTGCCACTGCTTAGCTGAGCCTCGAATGCCTGCTGCACATCCAGCTCGGTCACCATACCGCCGCTGCCATTTCCCCTGATCCGCTCGATATCCAGACCCAGTTTTTGTGCCAGCAGGCGCACGGCAGGCATGGCTTGTACCAGCATGCCAACCGGGGCAATGGTCCCCACCACGAAGTGATCCTCGATACGCTGCTGATGGGCGCTTACCTTGCCCACCACTGTGCCATCATCCTCGCCCCCCTCGAACTCCACCAGCGGCGCACCGATATGGAGGATATCTCCCTCGGCGCCGCAGAGACGGGCAATCACCCCGGCCACCGGAGAGGGCACATCCACCAGCGCCTTGGCGGTTTCCACCGACAACAGCACCTGATCGACCGCAACGCTATCACCGGCACTTACCTTCCACTCGACGATCTCGGCTTCGGCCAACCCTTCACCCAGATCCGGTAATTTGAAAAATTTCATAGCCACTGGTTCTCCATCAGCTGGTGAGCGGCATCGGCGATATCCTGCTCGGTGATGAGGTAGTACGCCTCGTTGCGATAGTAAGGGACGGCGGCATCCACGCCGGTCAGCCGCCTGGGCGGCGCTTTGAGGCAGGGAAGTGCCTGCTCGGTCACCCGTGCCACAATTTCGGCCCCGACCCCGAAGCTGCCACACGCCTCGTGTACCACCAGCAACCGACCGGTCTTGCGCACCGAGGTGAGGATGGTCTCCATATCCAGTGGCTTGATGGTGGCCAGATCCAGCACCTCGCACTGGATATCCTGCTCGGCCAGCAGATTCGCCGCCCGCATCACCTCCTGAATGCAGGCCCCCCAGGCCACTACCGTGATATCCCGGCCCGGGCGCAGGGTGAAACAGACATCCAGCGGCAAGCCGACACCGTCATCCACCACCTCGGATTTCATCGAGCGATAAATGCGGTCGGGTTCGAAAAACATCACGGGATCCGGATCGCGGATGGCCGAAAGCAGCAGGCCATAAGCGCGTCTCGGGCTGGAGGGGATCACCACCCGCAGCCCCGGAATATGGGCAAACAGTGCCTCGACGCTCTCGCTGTGATGTTCAGGCGAATGGATGCCTGCGCCATAGGGAGAGCGATAGACAAGGGGGCAGGAGAGGCGACCTCGGGTGCGGTTTCGCATCCGCGCCGCCTGACAGATGATCTGCTCCATCCCGGGGAAGATGAAGCCCTGAAACTGGAACTCCGCCACCGGCTTGAGCCCCTGGGTCGCCATGCCGACCGCCACCCCGGCGATCAATCCCTCGGCCAGCGGCGTGTCGATCACCCGCTTGAAACCGAACTTGTCGCGCAGGCCAACCGTGGCACGAAACACCCCGCCGTTGACCCCCACATCCTCGCCCAGTACCACCACATCCGGGTCGTGCTCCATCTCGTAGTGAAGGGCCATGTTGACCGCTTCCAGCAAACTGATTTCACTCATGGCCAACCTCCTGCTTCATCCCCTTGGCTATCACTCGCTCGCGCTGGGGTAAGAGTTCAGCGGGCAGGCTGGCATAGTGATAATCGAGCATCGCCTCCGGCGGCTGGGGCACAATTGCCTCATAACGGGCGACCGCCTGCTCCACCTCTCGGGTGGCTTCCGCCAGCAGGCTCTGCTCCTGCTCCTCATCCCACCACCCCTGGCTGTGCATAAACTGGCGCAGCCGCTTGACCGGCTCTTTCGCCCAGGCGGCCTCGACCTCGGCCCCGTCGCGATAGCGAGTGGCATCGTCAGCCGTGGTGTGATCGCCAAGGCGATAACTGATCGCCTCGATCAGGGTCGGCCCCTTGCCGCTGCGAGCACGCCCGACAGCACTGCGGGCGGCATCGTAGACCGCCACCACATCGTTGCCATCCACCTGCAGGCTGCGCACACCGGCGCCAATCCCCTTCTGGGCCAGTGTTGGGGCGCTCGATTGCAGCTTGCGTGGCACCGAGATAGCCCACTGGTTGTTGTTGACGATGATGACCATCGGCAGGTGCCAGACACCTGCGCAGTTGAGCCCCTCCAGAAAATCCCCCTTGGAGGTGCCACCGTCGCCGATGGTGACCACGGCGACGCGCGGTTGATTACGCAGTTTGAACGCTGACGCGATGCCACAGGCGTGGGTGATCTGGGTGGCGATGGGAACGCAGATGGGGAGATCTTCAGAGGGTGTTCCATCGGGTTTGAGAAAATAACTGCCCCGCTCGTCACCGCCCCAATATTGCAGGTTCTTCTCCATCGGCACGCCCCGCGCATAGAGGGTGGGCATGTCCCGATAGTAGGGGACGTAGACATCCTGCGGCTGCATGGCCAGACCAATGCCAATCCCCACGGCTTCTGCGCCGAGATGGGAGGGAAAAGTACCGAGCTTGCCGGTTCGTTGCAGCGCAATCGCTTTTTTGTCATAACTGCGCACCATCACCATGTTGCGGTAGAAGGTGTGCAGTATCGCCTTGTCCAGCCAGGTCGGTAAGGTGGCGACCGGGCACCCTTCCGCATCAAGATAACGAAGGAAAGGGATGTCGACATGGGTCATAACTGGCTCCTTGCCGTTGTGAGCGTCACCGATGCTGGCGACACCTAGATGTAAATACCTTGTTAAATAAAAAGCAAAGAGATTTACTCAGGTAAGACCAGTAGAAACTTCTTTAAAGTAATGAAGGAGCTGAATTTTCGGCGATGAGAGGCACGGTATGCCGTAAATTGTGCAACTTTGCGGCGCTGAATGCAGGATGCCAAATGTGAAAAAGGGGAGCCTTGCTCCCCCTTGAGTTACTTCAGTCAGCAGTTACTTCAGTCAGCGGCTACGCCAGCCACTGTTGCAGCTGGCGGGCCATGCCAACTGGTAGCAGGTGAACGCGACTCAGCAAGCGGCTGCGCCAGGGCTCTGCCAGCAAGGTGGGGCAAATTCGCATCTCCCGCCCCCGGTCAGCCACGCGCACTAACCTGTCGATGAGAGTCTCCAGCGGCGGATGCGCCGGCCAGTGGGGATAGAGACCGGCTGTCGTGATACCGACCAGTTCGCTCACCCTCTCCTCCTCATCTCCCATCTCATCAACCATTGGCCTGGGGTGAAGCACCTGCAGCCAACCCGGCCGTGCCGCTTCCAGCAACTGGCCCAGGGTCGGCTGCGCAAAGTGGGGATCCCCTGCGGCTTTGAGCAGATGGCGCGCCCCCGCCAGCACCACCACACCGCGGGCGGGAAGTGCAAGAAGATAGTCGGCCAGCGCCTGATCCCGCCCCCTGTTGTGTTGCTGCCACCGCTCCGGAGTCAACTCTTGCCACTCGAATAAGGGCTCGCAGAGATGCACCCGCAGCCGCATATGTTCAGGACGCACCAGATTGCTCTGGCGCAGAGCGGTGAAGAGAGCAGGAAACTCGGGAGCCATCCAGGCGGGAAAAGCGCAGGAGTCGAGCCAGACCGGATAGAGCCGTGCCAGCGTCAGCGGCGCCCCCTGCCAGCTCTCCTCACCCGCCAGCCAGGCATCGAGCAAGCCCTGATGGCGGCGGTTGCCGCACTCCAGCACCAGGTCGGTCATTATTCCCCAGAGCGCCGGATCACACAGCCAGGCGTGCTGACGCCGAATAAAGGCGGGGTGCCAGTGCGGCTCCCCCAGCCCCACCAGCTTACCCGCCAGCAAGGCTTCCCGGATGGCGTCTATCGGAGTCATGGCGACTACTCTGACCACGTTTTCACTTTCCTGCGCTATCCCTGGCATCAGGTTTATCTCCTCGCTCTTGCCCACCATAACAACCAGCTTCTCGCATTTATTGATGACATCAGTTATCGCGGCCAGATCCATTCCCCCCCCCCCGTCTCAGCCATCGATCACGGGTGTTGGTTGCCATTACACCGCACCCGCCTCGTCAGCTCGTCAGTAAAAAAGTGTTGCGAACGGAACAAGATAGCCGAGATAATGATAATGCTTATCATTTAAATATTATGGAAGATGTAAATAATGAAATTCTCAGCCTCCCGTTTTATTGCCCCCAGCCTGCTGGCCACCACCATCGTCACCCTGCTGACCCAGCAAGCGATCGCCGCCAGCAACGCGCCTCAAGCCGATGAGGTGATCACCGTCACCACCACGGCGCACAATACCCGCTCGGCACCAGCCTCCATCTCTGTCATCACGGCAGAACAGATCGCCGCCGCACCGGTCAATGACCTTGCCGACCTGCTGCGCCACGAAGTGGGCATTCAGGCTGAAGCTGACACCAATGGCCGCAGCGATATCGGCATTCGTGGCATGTCGGGCAAGTACACCCTGGTGCTGGTGGATGGCAAACGCCTCTCCTCCTCCAATGCCCTGTGGCGCGGCGGCAACTTCGACAACACCCCGGTCCCCCTTGGCATGATCCAGCGGGTCGAGGTGATCCGTGGCCCGATGTCGGCACTTTACGGCTCCGATGCCATCGGCGGTGTCATCAATATCATCACCAAGCAGCCGGGCAAAACCTGGCAAGGGGCGGCCGATGCCGACTTCAAGGCCATCGAGGGCAAGGATGGCGGCGAGCAGCACAGAACCAACCTGGGCTTTACCGGCCCGCTGACCGACAACCTGCTGATCCGGATGAACGGTGAGGTGTATGACCGTCAAGCCTGGACGCCCACCGAAGCCGCTGACGGCATCCCCCTTATCGAAGCCAAGCAGACCCGCAACTTCGCCTCTACCATGAGCTGGCTGGTAGATGAGCAGCAACGCTTCGAGCTGGATTACCTCTACAACCAGGATGAGCGGCCTCTCGATATCTTCCGCAAAACCGGCAACAAGGTGCACAGTCGCCAGCAGCAGAACGATCGCAACCTGTTTGGTCTGACCCACAAGGGGAACTGGAGCTGGGGTGACACCACCGTCATGGCCAACTACGAGACCTCCCAGATCGACGACTTCAACACCAGCTACTCAGCCCCGCAGCAGCGGGAGCTGGAAGAGAACACCTTGACCCTCAAGGGCTATACCAACCTGGCGCTGGCCAACCACTACCTGACGCTGGGGGGTGAATATCTGGATCGGGAGCTGGTGGATGCGGTGAGCTACAAGGATATCGGCGGCAAAGAGAGTCACTCCCAAGAGGCACTGTTTGCTCAGGATGAAATTGGCCTGACCGACAGCCTGACCTTCACGCTGGGCGGCCGTTACGATCACCACGAGATCTACGGCAGCCACTTCACCCCGCGCGGCTATCTGGTCTATGAGATGAACGAGCTGGTGACCGTGAAAGGCGGTGTCAGCCAGGCCTTCAAGGCACCGGCACCGCACCAGTACTCCAACGGCTACAGCATCGAGAGCTGCGGCGGCAGCTGCCGCATCTATGGCAGCGACAAGGTCGAGCCGGAAACCAGCACCAACTACGAGCTGGGAGTCATCGCAGGAGAAGGGATCTGGGAAACCAGCGCCACTCTGTTCTACTCCGACATCGACGACATGCTCACCTTCAAACAGCTGCCGAACTCCACTGACCGCACCTGGTACAACCTGGAGAAGGCCACCACCAAGGGGCTGGAGCTGACTGGCAAACTCGATCTGACCGACGATATCAACCTCGGCGCCAACTACACCTACCTCAAGGCTGAAGGCGATCAGGGCCAGGCTCTGCCCGAGCGGCCGGAGCACAAGGCCAACGCCAAGATCACCTGGCAGGCCACCGAGCGGGTCAATGCCTTTGTCGGCACCACCTACACCGGCACCCAGTTTGCCGAGCAGACCGTCAACAAGGCCGTGGTACTGCACAAGCTGCCCAGCTATCAGACCTTCGATCTCGGCACCGGCTTCAAGGTCACCGAGAACTTTGACCTGCGACTGGGGATCAACAACCTGACCGACGTGCGCCTGCAAGAGAAAGACACCGTCTTCCAGAACGTCGAACCGGGTCGCAGCTACTACGTCAGCGGCTCAGCCCGCTTCTAAACGGGCCGACAAGCAGACAACAAGCAAAAACAAACGTGGCCCCGATGGGGCCACGTTGTTATTCGCTGTTTGACGCACGTCAGGCGACTGACTCACGCTCCACCAGCTGGGCTTCAAACTTGAGCGCCAGGCCGTCCACCGGTTTGTGATCGAGCAGGCGCAGCGCCAGCTCGGCAGCGCGGCTGCCCATCTCTTCGATGGGGTAACGTACCGTAGTGAGCTTGGGATAGATGTAGCGGGCGTAGGGAATATCGTCAAACCCCACCACCGACACCTGCTGCGGGATCTTGTAGCCACGCTCCAGCAGGCAGGAGATAGCCCCCGCCACCATGGCATCGTTGAATCCGAGCACGGCAGTGAACTCCACTCCGCGCGCAATCAGTTCGCACATCGCCACATAACCGCCGTTCTCGTCGGCAAAGCCACGGCCAATCAATGCGGGTTCCAGAGGAATTCCGGCTCTGGCCAGGGTCTGGGTATAGCCCGCCATCCGCTGCAAGCCATCGACAAACTCTTCATCATCGGAGGTGATAAAGGCGATTTTGCGATGGCCGGCATCCAGCAAGTGCTGGCACGCGGTGGTGATCCCGGCCTTATTGTCCAGCCAGACGCAGCGATCTTCGGCCCCGGGTACCTGACGGTTGATAAAGACAATGGGGGTAGAGCCTGCCGCCAGCTCGCTCAGCTCCTCGTCCGGCAGCGCCTTGCTGTGGAGGATCAGCGCATCGCACTGGCGCTGCAGCAGCGCCTGAATGGCGTGACGCTCGCGAGCGATATCGTGGTTGCCAGACATGACGATGGTGAACTTGTTGGCCTGATCGACCATGGTCTCGATGCCACGCATCATCTGGGCAAAGAAGGGGCCACCGCAGAGGTCGCCGACCAGCACGCCAATGCAGTTGGAACGCTTGCTGACCAGAGCCTGGGCAAAACTGTTGGGTCGAAAATTCAGTTCCTTCATGGCCGCCAATACGGCCTCACGCTTTTCCGGTGCTACCTGTGCCGTGTTGTTGATAACGCGCGACACGGTGGAGATAGACACATTTGCCAGCTGAGAAACATCTTTAATCGTTGCCACTATCCATTCCTTTATTGTGGGGGAACCTGTCGGTGCCGACGCCTGAGTATACCCTGCGGCCTGATGTAATTCCCGGAGCCAGGTCACCGGGCATGTTTCCTTTGGTAACAAAACCTTACCCGATGATACCCGGCGGCAGGGAAATTTGAAAACAGGGGCCGACGGGCGGCCCTCTACTCAATAGGCGTGATTGAGCTCCCGCTCCGACATGAAGCGCAGCGGCTGCTGCAACTTGTGCTGATAGATGAGATCGAACGACAACACATTCTGTACGTAGTTGCGGGTCTCCTTGTACGGAATGCTCTCGACCCACACATCCATCGGCTTGTTGTCACTCTGATCACGCCAGCGTTTTACCCGGCCCGGCCCGGCGTTGTAGGCGGCCGCCGCCAGGATCCGGTTGCCATCATAGACATCCAGCAAGCGCTTGAGATAGGCGCTACCGAGGCGAATATTCATCGCAGGATCAAACAGTTGCTGCTCGTTGCGATAAGGCACCCCCAGCTTGCCTGCGGTCTCTTTGGCGGTGGCTGGCATCAGCTGCATCAGGCCGCGCGCGCCCACCGGCGACTGGGCCTGCGGATAGAGGGCACTCTCCTGACGGGAGATGGCATAGAGCAGACTGGTGTTCATGGTGCGCTCTTGCGCCATCTGGGAGAAGGTGCGTTTGAGCGGCAGCGGGAAGCGCAAATCGAGGGCATCCCATGCTTCGGCGCGAATGCTGGCGAGAATGGCCAGCTCGTGCCAGCCCTGATTGAGGGCGATATGGCCAAACTCGATACGCTGGGCCACCGGGTTGCGATCCATGTTGTGGATCCACTCCGAGCGGGCCGCCGCAATCTCGTTCATCGACAACAGCTCGCGCACCCGTAACAGGAAGGGCCAGCGCTGGCTGGCCGTGCGCCAGTCCGGCACATGCTTGACGCTCTGGTTCTTGATGCGATAAGGCACGCCAGTGCGCTGGGCTGCCATAAAACCGTAGAAACCGCGCAAATTGGCCGTCTCCAGATAGAGATCTCGCGCCGGTTTTTGCTGCCCTTGCACCTCAAGGGAGCGCGCCATCCAGTAGCGCCAGCGATCCTCTTTCTGACGGGCCATCGGCATCATCTTCACCCAGCCGGAGAGGCCACGCCAATCCTGCTCCCAGATGGCCAGTCGTGCCCGCAGCTCGGTGATATCAGGATCCGCCAGCTTTTTCACCGTGCTGTCTACCCAGCTGCGCTGGGCAATGGCGCGATCCAGCAACAGACGGCGGGCAATGGCACGCTCTACCGGTTTCACCTCGGCCTGGGTCAGGCCGAAACGGCTACGGAACAGCGCCAGCTGGCGCAGCACCGACTCCGGCTCCTGATTGGCATAGCGAGTCAAACCGAGGGAGAGCAGCTTGCGTGAATAGGGGTTGTTGCTGAAATAGGCCGGGTTCATCGCCTTGGCGGGTTGCTCGAACAGGGTCACCATCTGATCGCCATAGCTCTGCAAGCCGCTACCCAGGGTCGCGCCAAGGTGGCGGATCAGATTGGGGTTTTCCGCTTCAAACGCCAGCGTCATCCGCTGCCAGATCTTCTGCTGGGTACGCTGACCGGATGCCTGCCACAGCTGGAACAGCGGGGAGCAGGCATCGGGGCGGGATTGTCCGCTCATCCAGATCTTGCCCGCTCCCTGCAACGCCTCTTTCGGCTTGCCGGTGTAATAGAGCGCCTGATAGTACATGCAGAGCAGATCAGTGGAGCTCGGCTTGGCCGGATAGAAGCGCAAGAACTGCGACCACTGCTGGCTCTGGGCCAGATAGGTCAGATAGCTGCGCTCCAGCCGGTTGGACTGGGGGGTATCCCCATGCTGGCGGATAAAGCGGGTCACATCGTTGTAATCGGCCGCCCCCGGACGAAAGGCGAGCTGATAGTAATCGAGATAGGGCAGCAGCGGATAATGGGTCAACCGGGCACGAATTTGCTGGAAACGGGCCTGATCATTGGCCCGTACGGCGTCATACGCCTGACGGTAGAGCGTCTGGTCGGCAGTCTGCGCCATCAGGGTCGGCACGAACAGCGCCGACAAAACAATTCCCCATACAGCTTTCACTGAACATCTCCATTGAGGGCAATACACCGCCCGGTGGCGGTGGGTCTACTGCCTCTCATTCTACCCGTTGCCGGGCAGCGCTACAGCGGGGAGCAGGGACTATTTTTCTGCACTGCTCAACTGCATTTCGCGTAGCGGTTCCGGTCTGGTCAGCCGCTGTACATATTTCTCCAGATAGGGCACCGGCAGCGGCTTGGAGGCGAGATAGCCCTGATAGAAACTGCACCCCTGCGCCTTGAGAAACTCCAGTTGCTGACGGGACTCCACCCCTTCCGCCGTGACGTTGAACCCCATATGTCGCGCCATGGCGATCACCGCCTCGACGATGGCCATGTTGTCGCCATCTTTCGGGATGTCCTGAATGAAGGAGCGGTCGATCTTGAGCTCATCGGCAGGCAGCCGCTTGAGGTAGCTCAGAGAGGAGTAACCTGCGCCAAAATCGTCGATGGCAAAACTGATGCCGAGCTCCTTGAGCTCGGTCATCTTGCTGATGGTGTCCTCGGCATGACCCAGCACCACGGATTCGGTGATCTCCAGATTGAGGCAGGCCGGATCCATGCCGGTTTGCGCCAGCACATCGTGGATCCGCTCGACAAAGTCGGTGGCATGGAACTGCTTGGCACTGACGTTGACCGAGATTTGCGGAATGTGGATGCCGTTCTCCTCCCACAGCACATACTGGGCGCACGCCTCGTGCAGCACCCAGTTGCCGATATCGACAATCAGGTCCGTCTCCTCGGCGATGGGAATAAACTCGGCCGGCGAGACCAACGAGCGACCGGCCGGCTGCCAGCGAATGAGCGCCTCGACACCGATGATATCGCCGCCATCGACCATATGCTGGGGCTGATAATAGAGGGTCAGCTCTTGCTGGCTGAGGGCGTTGCGCAGTTCGTTGTGAATAAGCAGACGGCGATCCGCCTGCTGCTGCATCGAGGCATCGAAGAAGCGACGGGTCTTGCGGCCAGCGGACTTGGCCTGATACATGGCGGTATCTGCCTGCTTGAGCAGATCATCGACCCCCTGCTCCCGATCCGGGAACAGGGTAATGCCGACACTGGCGCCGATGTGCAGCACCTGTCCCACATAGGTATAAGGAGCGGCAATCTCGGTGATGAGCCGCTCGGCAATAATATCGGCCTGCATCTCCGCCTGGGGCGGGCTGGCCGAGAGCGATGGCAGCAACAGCACAAACTCGTCGCCGCCGAGGCGGGCCAGACAATCCCCCTGTCGCACCAGCCGTTTGAGGCGAGCGGCGACCTCCTTGAGCAGCCAGTCACCGGTGGCGTGGCCGAGGGAGTCGTTGATGGTCTTGAAGTGATCGAGATCGATAAAGAGCAGCGCACCAATCAGGCCGTCGCGGACCGACTCATTGAAGGTCTGCACCAGGGTTTCGTGCAGCTGACGGCGATTGGGCAATCCGGTCAGCTCGTCGTAATAGGCGAGATCCTGAATGCGCCGCTCGGCCGCCTTGCGCTCTGAGATATCCTCGAAGCAGATGACAAAGTGGCTGATCACCCCTTTCTCATCCTGCACCGGCGTCACTATCTCCCACTGGGGATAGGTGTGACCATCGACGTGGCGACGCTGGGTCTCCCCCTGCCAGCGGCTGAGGGTGTTGAGCTCGTAGCCCAGCCCCCCCAGATTGGGCCAGAGATCCTCTTCCAGGTGCAGGCCCAGTACCGACTGGCTGTCAAAGCCGGTGATCTGGCTGAAGGCGTTGTTGACCCGCAGGATCTTGAACCCCGGATCCGTGATGATGATCCCTTCGTGGGTCTCGAATGCAACGGCAGATAGGCGCATCTGGGCATCGGATTGCAGCCGCTCCAGCTCGGCCACCATCCGTACCGAGAAGGTATTGAGCACCGACGTGAGGTTGCTGGTATCTGCCGGGGCCGAATAGAGCAGCGCCAGATGACCCAGAAGTTGACCTCTGGCATCAAACAGCGGCTGACCATAATAAGTCTGCCCGACCGCCAGCCAGGATTGATACTCCTGCGACGCGTCGATCACCTCGAAACAGATGGCCCCTTGCTTGTAGAGCTCCTGACAGGGGGAGCCCGTCAGCGGGTAATCCTTCTGCGCCAGCCCGTCGGCGGCCAGCACCCTGACCCGGTCGGCACCGCACAGCTCCCCCACCCAGACCGCATCCACCTTGAGGATGTGAGCCAGCTGGCTGACCAGGGTATTGAAGAAGTCGAGACCGGTGCGGGCAGAGAGCGCCTGCGCCAACTGGGTGAGCAGAGTGGTTTGCAGCAACGGCAAAGAGAGGTTGAGGGAGGAGACCGCGCTGTTGGCAGTATCGAGCGGGGCCAGCCAACCACAGCAGATCTGCTGGGTGGGCACAAACTGACCGCTCCAGAGCACATGGTTGAGCTGCCCCTGATCATCTTTCAGATGACCGATGAACTGCTCTGGCAGATGTGATTCATGAAGCCGGACGAGAAAGTCGGCAAAGCCTGCCTCATCTTCCGGTAACAGGCGAGCGGCCCAGGGATGATTGCCCTCCCCTTGCCACTGCTGGTAGGCCCCCTGATCAGAGAGACTCCACTGATCATGTTGCCGATCGAAAAACCACATGACTTGCGTGGCTTGCTGCTTCATTTACCACCCCAACACAACAACCAACCACGTTTGATGTCCCATCGGGCACAGCAACGCCCCCGGCATCCACTCATCAGATCAGAGGTTGCGAGGGAAGAGTACAAACATGCGATATCAAGCAGTGGAAACCGGACATGAGGTCGACACGAAGTGCTGCCAAGAAGGGACAGAAACGATCCTATTCCCGTCATACTGCCTGCCAGTTTCATGGAGCTCAAGCTGTTTTTGGCACGAAACCGGAAAAGATCACAATTTATAAGTTGCTGAATAGCCAAGGGAAGGTTATGTGATACAGATCACATTTCAATCTTTACCAATGAGTAATCTGAAGGTGAAGACACAAGCAAGACGACCCGAAGGGGGCCAATATGAAAATCGAAATTACCAGCAAAATCATCGACATCACCCCGGCTATCCGCGAGCGCATCGAATCCCGTTTTGAAAAGCTCGAACGTCTTCAGGTGCCTCTCATCACACCCCATGTGATTGTTTCCAAAGAGCGTCTGATGTTCACTGTCGAAGCCAGTGCTGGCATCCCCAACGGCAAACTGTTTGCCCAGGCAGAGCATGAGGATCTCTACGCCGCCATCAACGAACTGGGTCAAAAGCTGGAGCGCCAACTCAATCGTCACACCGAGAAGCCGATTGCCCGTCGCGCCAACGCCGCACTCAAAGAGCAGCCGCAACCGGATGAAGCCGACGCTTGATAGCATGCCGCAAGGCTAAAAATTCAGCGAGCATAAAGGCGGGGTTACCCGCCTTTTTGTTGCCTGTGATTTGCCCGATAAGCACCGCGTTACACCAGTGAGCAGGCGCCATCAACTGAGCCAGTGCAACCGGGTATCCACCCCCTGTTGCAAACGGTCGAGGATCGGCAACAGTACCAACGGATCCTCCTGGCGTGGCATATCGGCCAGCTTTCCTTGCAACCGCTCCCGCGCCAGCGGCGACAGGTTGTCGTAGACAGCCTCATCCAGCAGCGGTTGCTTGACCGCCAGCGGCGGCGTTTGCAGCGCCAGCCAGAGCCGCACATCCACCATGCTTCCCCCCTGTTGCAACCGCTCATTGATGGCACTGCAGTCACTCCCAGCCCCTTCAGCCACCAGCACCTCTGCCGGTCTCAAGTCAAAGTGCGGACGCCAGTCACGGCTCTGGGAACTGACCGCCGGTTTGGCATCAAACCAGGGCTGCTCTTCCACCGCGTCGGTGAGCAAGGCCAGATGCAACCGGAAATCCGCCCGATCGCCATGCTGCAGGTCACGGTTGAGGCGCTGCCCCAACTGGCCCTCATCAACGAGCAGGTGATTACGGATTGAACTGGGCAGCATGAGATAACTCTCGAAAATGGCGATTTCACTGGTTATCGGCCACAAATCCAATTCTTTTAATGGAAAAATCCTGCTTGGGGGTTCACAAAACCAGAAGATCTGTTAGTATGCGCCTCGCACTTGTGGAGGGGTTCCCGAGCGGCCAAAGGGATCAGACTGTAAATCTGACGGCTCTGCCTTCGAAGGTTCGAATCCTTC
>NZ_JAPDBM010000042.1:0-44436 GCF_027705265.1 Aeromonas sp. QDB11
AGGTCCTGCATCGAGAAAACCGACTACCCGTTCCCGGAGGAGTTGGTGCTGTCAACACCGTCCCGGTGAACGGTTACGAGACCTGAGCCACCGCGAAGTCGCAGATAGCCCTGGCCCGATCACCAAAAGCCCCTTCCAGCTGTTGCAGCACCTGCCGTGCCTCGCTGTCGCCGAGACGCCCCAGCTCCGCCTGCATATGGCCGGTGTCAAAGCGCAGTCGCGCCCCGGCATCTAACCGTTCCTCTCGCGGCTTGAGCGCGGTATGGTCCACCCACGCCTGCTCGGTCTGACCGGCAAACTGCATCAGGCCGCCCAGCACCAGCCGCTGGTTGGGACGCGCCGAGGCGAGGCTGTCGAGGGCATGACCAAGGGAAGAGCCCTTGGCATCGCTGCCGCTGGCCAGCGAGAGCGCCAGAGTGCGCAGGGTTTGCAGGTCGCCGCGGGTCTGCAACTTGGCCATGTGGGAACTGTTGATGGAGCCATCGGCAATGTGTTGATGCAGGGCATTGAGATCGCTGCTGCTCAGGGTCACCTCGGTCGAGGTTTGATCCCGCAGCAGGTAGCTGGCCTGATAGCTGATAAGATCCAGCGCCAGCTTGTAGCCGGTGGCCGGGGTCTGCCGCGCCATGGCGACCTGTTCGCGGGCAGCCCCTTTGCTCTCACCGCTTTGGACGGGCACCGCATCCGCTGTTGTGGCCGCGCTTTGCGCCGGTTCGCCAGCGATTTCAGCCTTGACGGCCCGCTGCAGGTCGGCCACTTCACCCATCGCGGTGTGCAGCTGGCTCATCGCCTCCTGCAGCAGTTCGGGGGTGGCGCTGGCGAGCAGCTCGGTCACCTTGCCCCCGACAGTGCCCCACTGCTGGAGCGGGATACCGGCGATGGGGCGGGCCAGCAGCCCGGCAGCCAACTCCCGGAGTTGCGGCTGCTCGGAGCCGACGACAACAGCCTGCAACGCGGTGCAGAGAGAGCGCAGTGGGCCGTTGCCGGTCGCCAGAGTGGCGTGCTCCTTGCCCAGTTGTTCGGCGGCAATGTTGTTCAATACGTCCGCCTTGGCAAAGCCACCCAGCGAGCTACCAAATGCAGCCTGCTTCATCAGACGCTGAAGATCCTCGGGGGAAGTGGCGGTTTGCACCTTCGGCGCAGCGGCACTCTTGCCACTCCCCAGCAAGTTGCCGATCCACTCTTTGATGGCCACAAACGGGCGGGCCAGTTGGGCCCCCAATCGCGAGAGCAGCCCCTGCCCTTTCTGCGGTTCGCTGCGGTTGCCCAGCAAGATCGCATCTTGCCCGGTAGCGACCTGACGCGCCTCCAGCTGGCCCATCCGGCCAACCCCTGTGGTTGCATCACTGTGGTGAGCGACGGCCTGTGTGCCGACGGTGTTTGCTTGAATCTGCATGATGATTGTCTTCTTGTGATGTTTCGCCGCCAGTCTAGGAGAGGCCATCAACAGGGACTATCGGGATTGGTCGCGATTTTTGTACTGAGCGCGGCGCGCTATCTCGCTGACCGGAAAGCTAAAAAAAGAGAGCCACCATTAACAGTGCCGCGGGCGGCGACCTGCTCTAATGGCGCCATCACCAATCTGGAGCCATCAATGAACTCTCTTTATCACGCCGCCATACACCAGCTGTATCTCTCCCTCTCGCTGCCTGCGCCGCAGCAGGAGGAGAGCGTCACCAGCCTGCAGATCGGCGAGCTGACCTGCCATTTGACCGAACACCCGGCCAACTATCTGCTGATGTTTACCCGCCTCGACGCGGCCACCAGCGCCCAGGCCGCCGCCCAGAACCTGTTTAGTCAGGACCCGTGCAAGCCGGTGCTGGGGTTCGATGCCGAGAGCCTGACGCCGGTGTTGTGGAGTCGCCAGCCGTTGCAGCAGCTGGATCGCGCCCAGATCCACCACCAGCTGGAGCAGCTGGTGCACGCCGCCAGCGAGATCAACAAAGGCTGATTTCCCGCTAGATGCGGGTGCTGGTCGCGCGGCGAACCAGCTGCGGGGTTTCGCCGCTGATGCGGGCCACGTCGCGCTTGAGCTGGTCAACCCGCGCCGGATCCTGCTCGCACAGATAGAGGAAGTAGTGGGGCTCGCCATCCCGGTTCTTTTGCACCGCCTCGAAGGTGACGTTCTGCTGGCGCGCCCAGCGCCGCCACTTCTCGACGTTGTTCACCTGCTTGTAGACGCCGATCTTGAGCTTGGCCGGTCGCTCGTGGCGGGCGACCACCGGCTGCGGGATGGCGGTTTCCCGCGCTGGAAAGGCCAGATCCATGGAGTAAACCACCTCGGGCTGGTCAATATCGGCAACGCCAATCTCCACCAGCGGCTGCGCACCGCTGGCCACGAGCGGCGTCGTTGCAATATGGGAACGGGCAATAAAGACGAACGAGGCGACCAGCGCCAGACAGACACAGAACAGGGCACCGACCAGCGTATTGCGAGCGCGTGGCGCGGATGGCAGCGCAACCGGTACCACCACGATCGGCGCTGCAGGCATCACGGTAGCGGCCAAGCGGGATGGCGGAATGGACGGCTCGGCAGGCACAGCGGCTTGCACGGTTGGCGCCGGGGTCTCTGCCGCAGACGGCGCATGCTCGTCCTCGTCAGGCTGCGGTTGCGGGATCTGGCGCTCGGGGAGGGACAGCAGGGATTTGTTGGTCGGTTTCACGCTCTCGGTTCCAAATTCGGCAGCTGGCGCAGGGGGCCAGCTCGGGGCGGCGGCATTATCGGCGAGCCCCCTTGTACCGGAGCTTAAGCGGTGACTGCTTTTGCGCGGCGCGGCACGAAAAAGGGCTGACATCGCTGTCAGCCCTTTGGCTATCCGGCCCGCGCATGACTAGCGCGTGGGCTTGGTCATCTCCTGCAACAGCTGATCGATGTAGCCCACCACCTGCCCGGAGTTCTGTTCGATCTCGCGGTAGAGGGCCTCTGCCGCCTCATGCTTGTGCTGGTTTTTCAACTCGATGACCTGCTGGATCACCTGATGCAGTCTGGCGTGGGGAGTGGCAATCGCCTTGAAGGCCGGGTGCGAACTGCAACAGGATGCCCCCTCGCTGAAGTACCAGCGGCCAAGGCGGCACTCCTTGTCACTGACCGCCTCGCTGCGCGACAGCCCCTCCTGCCCATCCAGATAGGCGCGCACCCGGGTCTTCCAGCCCATGTGGGCGGCGCGGGCGCGGGTCAGCACCATCCTTACGTTGGAACCATCCTGGAACTGCCCGGCCAGATCCCCCAGTTTGTCCACCAGGGTAGCCACATGGGTGGCAATCTGGGCGGTATCCCGCGCCACCAGCGTGGTGGCCTGTGAGATCTCGTGGACGCTGACGATATTGCGGGTGATCTCGTCGCTCACCGAGGATTGCTCCTCGGAGGCGGCGGCGATCTGGGTGTTCATGTCGCGAATACTGTTGACCGCCCCCTTGATCCGGCTGAGGGCGTCCCCCGCCTGATTGGCCCGCTCCACCGATTCCCCCGCCCGCGAGACGCTGTGCTCGATCATGGTGACCGTAGTGCCCACCGCCCGTTGCAACTGCTCGATGGTGCCGCGGATCTCGGCCGTGGAGTGCTGGGTGCGGCCCGCCAGCGAGCGCACCTCTTCGGCCACCACCGCAAAACCACGCCCCTGCTCACCGGCCCGGGCCGCCTCGATGGCGGCGTTGAGGGCCAGCAGGTTGGTCTGCTCGGCGATGGACTGGATCACCGCCAGCACCGAGCCAATCTGCTCGCTGGCCCTGGCGACCTCTTTCACCGTGTCGCCCGCGCTGGCGATCTCCGCGGCCAGCTGTTCGATCATGCTGACGCTCTGCTGCACCACCTCATCGCCGGTGACTGCCTGATTGTCTGCTTCGCTGGCCGCTTCGGCCGCCTGCACCGTGTTGTGGGCCACCTCATGCACCGTGCTGGTCATCTCGGTCATGGCGGTGGCGAGCTGGGTAGTCTGCTCCTGCTGACGCGTCATGCTGCCAAGGTTGCCCGCCGCACTGCGCGATAGCCGCTCGCTCTCGCCAGCCAGATCGCCCAGCGTGGCGGTGAGCTGGCTGATGGTGTCGCGGATCTTGCCAACGAAGGCATTGAACGCCGTGCCGAGGCGGCGGATCTCTTCCGGCCCGGCCACCGGCAGCTTGCTACCGAGATCGCCGGAACCATTGGCCAGCGCCTCCAGCGCCTTGACGCTCTCCAGCAGCGGGCGGTTAAGGCGGCCCAGCAGCCACACCAGCGCCACCGCAATCAGGGCGGTGCCGAGCAGTGCGATCATCACCATCTGCCAGCTCTGGCGCGCCAGCGCGGCGACGACCTCACTGTGATCCCGCGCCAGCTCGATCACCCCGACCGCCTTGCCGGAGAAGTCGCGCAGCGGCGCCGCCATCACCAGAAAATCGCTCCCCTGCTGCTTGATGGTGGCGAAGCGGCTTTCGCCCGCCAGCACTCCCTGATACCAGTCCGCCGACTCGCCGAGCATGGCGGTGCCGGTCAGCAGCACGGGTTTGCCCTGTTCAAACAGATAGATGGCCAGCCGACTGTCCTTGCCCAGCAGATCGGCAAACAGCGAGGCATCGAGGGCACGGCCAAACTCCACCGAGCCGACCGGCTGACCGTTGAAGGTGACCGGCACCACGCCACGGATCCCGGTGCCGCCCTGACCGGTCTCCAGCCCGCCGACCGGTTGATGGTTGCGGTTCACCTCGACCACCGCCAGCCGGGTGGTGGAGAGGTCGTCGCCATGGTTTGCGGGCTTGTGTACCCGATAAAGGGAGGTAGCCGGGGGAACGTGGAAGTGAAACTGCTGGATCCCCTGCGCCTTGAGGGCAGGCCAGAGCGGGTCGAACAGGCTGGCGAGGGCCTGCCAATCCTGATCGGCCACCGCCTTGGCCGCATCCGGCCGCTGGGCGATCAGGGTCGCCGCCAGCACGGTTTCATGGCTGGCATTGCGGATCACCGATTCGATATTTTGCAGCTCTGTTTGCAGTGCACCCTGTTCGGCCGTCACCGCCCGCTGGCGGTTTTCAAACAGGTTGAAGGTAAGCAGGACCACGGCGAGCAATACGATGCCGCTGATTGCCAGCAGCGTGATCTGGTGACCCAGCTTGCGAGGGGGGAACATAAGACACCATCCTTGATAGTCATATCCAACTTACAGGATGGAACGGATAAGGTGGGAGTCCATCAGAACTCGTTTGTTTGTTGATAATGATCAAACGATTAACAGACAAAATGCGAGGTGGATCAAACGGCTGGAATATTCGCCAACGAGGTTGAAATCGGGTCTACGGGTCACTGATTCAAGGTAAACCGCCCATAAACAAAAACCCCCTCGTGATAGAGGGGGTTTTTCGTTTTGGCAACGGGTGCGGGATTAACGCAGCGGTTTGACCGAGCGACGGATAATCAGCTCGGGCTGGACCGTCATCGATTCCACTTCCAGCTCCTTGTTGCGGATCCGGCTGACCAGATGCTTCACCGCCAGCTGGCCCAGTTCGGCCTTCGGGTGACGGATGGTGGTCAGCGGCGGGCTGGAGAAGCGCGCCATCTCCACATCGTCGTAGCCGATGACGGAGATATCGTCCGGCACCTTGACTCCGGCTTCCCAGGCAGCGCAAATCGCGCCGATCGCCATGGGATCGTCGAAGGCAAAGACCGCGGTCGGACGCGGCTGCAGGGCCAGGATGCGCTGCATGGCATCGAAGCCGCTCTGGCTCTCGTAATCCCCTTCAAAGATTTGCTCATCTTTGAGGGTCAGACCCTGCTCGCCCAGCGCATCACGTACCCCGTCCAGTCGCTGCTGGGTGGTCGGCTTGGAGAGCTGGCCAGTGATGCAGACGATGTCACGGTGCCCCAGCTCCAGCAGATGGCGTACGGCCATGCGGGCGCCGATGCGGGCGTTGTCGTTGATGACGTTGGCGAAATCGCACTCCGTGCCCCAATCCAGTACCACCTGCGGTACGTTCTTGTGGATGCGCAGCATGTCGCGCAACGGGGTGTCGATATCGGTACCCAATACCAGCAGGCCATCCACCCGTTTTTCCATCAGCATTCTCAGGTAATGCTGTTGGCGAGGCGGCTGGTTTTCGGTGTTGCAGAGGATCAGGCTGTAGCCCTGTTCGAAGCAGTACGCTTCAACCCCTTGCACCACTTCTGCGAAGAAGGGGTTTACGCTGGTGGTCACCAGCATGCCAATGGTCTTGGTCGAATTTATTTTAAGACTGCGCGCTACCGAGTTGGGCGCGTAGTTGAGTTCTGCCACCGCCTCAATCACTTTCTGGGTCGCGTCTTCGCTGACCCGCCGAGTGTGGTTGAGCACATGTGAGACGGTGGAGATGGATACGCCTGCGCGCGAGGCGACATCCTTGATAGTGGCCATCTCTGTCTCCTGACTGTCAAAGGCGGAACATTAGCAGATTTCCCGAATAAAGGCTTGGTTTTAACGAGCTCTGCCACGGAATTGTCAATGCTGGCTAATCTAGGCGCTCATTTCTGTTTGCGCAAACAGGTTGTGGTCAAAATGGGAGCGCCGTCAGAGTAAAATATCGCCAGATTAATCCTCTGGCGTTCGTCAGAATCGCCTGTCGTTACCAAGATGTTAAGTCAACAAATCGATATTAAGCTCTGATCTGCGAAAAATAACAGGTCATTTGTTTCAAAATAAGCCCATTAAACCCCCTCTGGTTAGTATCTTTAACAGCTTGTTATTGCCCCGTGAGGAATGATAGAACCATACCTATAGCCGGATGCACGGGATGTAGATCCGGAATGACACACGGAAATGAAACAATCCACTGATTAAGGGACGAATCAATGCATAAGTTGAGCAAAATAACAGTAAGCGCAGCGGTTTCTTTGGCTCTGTTTGGATCGATCTCCATCGCACACGCGGCAGACACCATCAAGATCGGTATCGCAGGCCCGGTCACTGGCCCGGTCGCCCAGTACGGGGACATGCAGTTCACCGGCGGCAAGATGGCGGTCGAGCAGATCAACAAGGCAGGCGGCATCAACGGCAAGCAGATCGAAGCGGTCGTCTATGACGATGCCTGCGATCCCAAACAGGCGGTGGCCGTCGCCAACAAGGTGGTGAATGACGGCGTCAAGTTCGTGGTCGGCCACCTCTGCTCCGACAATACCCTGCCCGCCTCCGATATCTATGAAGACGAGGGGATCCTGATGATTACCCCCGCCTCCACCAACCCCAAGATCACCGAGCGCGGTTACCAGCTGACCCTGCGCACCATCGGTCTGGATAGCGATCAGGGCCCGACTGCCGCCAAGTACATCATCGAGCAGGTCAAACCCCAGCGCGTGGCCGTTATTCACGACAAGAAGCAGTACGGTGAAGGGATCGCCTCCAGCGTGAAAGCGGCGCTCGACAAGGCTGGCGTGAAAGTGGTGGCCTTTGAAGGGATCACCGCCGGTGACAAGGACTTCTCCGCGCTGATCGCCAAGCTGCAGAAAGAGAACGTCGATTTCGTCTACTACGGCGGCTATCACCCTGAGCTGGGTCTGATCCTGCGTCAGGCTGGCGAGAAGGGGCTGAAAGCCAAGTTCATGGGCCCGGAAGGGGTGGGTAACAAGGATATCTCCGCCATCGGCGGCCCGGCGTCTGAAGGCCTGCTGGTGACCCTGCCGAACAAATACGATCTGGTGCCCGCCAACGCCCCGCTGGTGGCGGCGTTCAAGGCCAAGGGTCAGGACTCCTCCGGCCCGTTCGTCTGGACCACCTATGCCGCGGTGCAAACCCTGGCAGCCGGTATCGCCAAAGCGGGTGAAGATGACCCGGCCGCTGTGGCCGCCGCCATCAAGGCCACCCCGGTCGAAACCGTGATGGGCCCCCTGAGCTGGGCACCGAACGGTGACCTGAAAGGCTTCGAATTTGGTGTGTTCCAGTGGCACGCTGACGGTACCTCCAGCCAAGTCAAATAATCTGCCGATTGGGGGGTGAGTACGCTCACCCCCTCCTCTCTTTGCGGGCAAGTACAGGGAACGCAGTATGTCCGAACACCTCCTCTATCTGGTTCAGCAACTGCTGAACGGATTAACCATAGGCAGCACCTATGCGTTGATCGCCATCGGCTACACCATGGTCTATGGCATCATCGGCATGATCAACTTCGCCCACGGCGAGGTTTACATGATCGGCTCCTATGTCGCTTTCATGGTGATGGCGGGGCTCATGATGATGGGCATCGACAGCACCTTTCTACTGCTGGGAGGCGCCTTCCTGGTCAGTATCGTCATCACCGGCACCTATGGCTGGAGCATCGAACGGGTCGCCTACCGGCCGCTGCGCGGCGGCAACCGGCTGATCCCCCTTATCTCCGCCATCGGCATGTCGATCTTCTTGCAGAACATGATGCGGATGGCACAGGGCTCGCGGGATATCGCCATGCCCACCCTGATTTCCGGTGGCTGGACCCTGGGCGGTGAGGATGGTTTTCAGGCCAGCCTCTCCTACATGCAGCTGATCATCTTCGTGGTGACCTTCATCACCATGCTGGCGCTGACCCAGTTCATCAACCGATCCCGCATGGGCCGCGCCTGCCGCGCCTGTTCGGAAGATATCAAGATGGCCAACCTGCTGGGGATCGACACCCACGTAGTCATCTCCATCACCTTCGTGCTGGGGGCTGCGCTGGCCGCCGTGGCCGGGGTGCTGCTCGGCATGTATTACGGCGTCATCAACCCCTATCTCGGCTTTATGGCCGGTCTGAAGGCCTTCACCGCCGCAGTGCTGGGTGGTATCGGCAGTATTCCGGGCGCCGTACTGGGTGGCCTGCTGCTCGGCGTGGTGGAAGCGCTCACCGCCGGTTATCTCAGCACCGAGTACAAGGATGTGATGGCGTTTGCCCTGCTGATTGGCGTCTTGCTCTTTATGCCCACTGGCATCCTGGGTCGTCCGGAAGTGGAGAAAGTGTGATGAGAAATCAATTTATCCACGCCTGTATCGCCAGCCTGGTGCTGCTGGTGCTCTCCTTCTGGCTGCTCGGCTTCAAGCTGGAGACCGAAGGCTCCCGCCTGCTGGTGGTGAGCCGCCTCGATGTGTCGCTGGCCTGGCTGCTGGGGGGCGCCACCCTCGTATTCTGGTTCCAGATGCTGCGCGGCCAGATTGCCAAGCTGTTTCAGGCCTCCATCAGCGGCTTCTCGGTCGGCTTCACCAAGCTGGTGCTGCCGAGCCCGGAAGAGGCGCCCAAGCTCTATAACCTCACCGCCGTACTGGTGCTGCTGTTCGCGGTGAGCTGGCCCTTTATGGCCTCACGCGGCGCCATCGATCTCGCCACACTCACCCTGATTTACATCATGCTGGGGCTGGGGCTGAACGTGGTGGTCGGCCTCGCCGGTCTGCTCGATCTCGGCTATGTCGGCTTCTACGCGGTCGGCGCCTACAGCTATGCCCTGCTCAACACCTACTTCGGGCTGAGCTTCTGGGAGTGCCTGCCCATCGCCGGGCTGATGGCCGCCACCTTCGGCTTCCTGCTCGGTTTCCCGGTGCTGCGGCTGCGGGGAGACTATCTGGCCATCGTCACCCTGGGCTTTGGCGAGATCATCCGCATCCTGCTCAACAATATGACCACCCTGACCGGCGGCCCGAACGGGATCTCCGGCATCCCCAAACCGACGCTCGCTGGTCTGGAATTCAACCGCACCGTCAAGGATGGCGGCTTTGATACCTTCCACAACTTCTTCGGCATTACCTACAACGCCAACCACAAGGTGATCTTCCTCTACCTGATGGCACTGGTACTGGTGGTGGCGACCCTGTTCGTCATCAACCGCCTGCTGCGGATGCCGCTGGGCCGCGCCTGGGAAGCGCTGCGGGAAGACGAGATCGCCTGCAAATCGCTGGGGCTCAACCCCACCATCATCAAGCTGACCGCCTTCACCATAGGCGCCACCTTTGCCGGTTTCGCGGGCAGCTTCTTTGCCTCGCGGCAAGGCTTTATCAGCCCGGAATCCTTCGTCTTTATCGAGTCGGCCATAGTGCTCGCCATTGTGGTGCTGGGGGGCATGGGCTCCCAGATCGGGGTGGTGCTGGCGGCCATCGTGATGACGGTGCTGCCGGAGCTGGCCCGCGAGTTCAACGAGTACCGCATGCTGATGTTCGGCCTCTTGATGGTGTTTATGATGATCTGGCGGCCACAAGGACTGCTGCCGATGACCCGTCCGCATCTGGAGTTGAAGAAATGAGTACTCATCAGAAGTTCATAGATGTCTCTGATCTGTCGATGCGCAATGTGGCTGGATTGCTGGCAGTGACTTGCTCCACCTTGAATAGGGAGCTGAAAAAATGAGTGCCAATCAGAAGTTATTGGAAGTCTCTGATCTGTCGATGCGCTTTGGCGGCCTGCTGGCAGTCAACGGGGTAAAACTGGATATCGACAAGGGCGAGGTGATCTCCATCATCGGCCCCAACGGCGCGGGCAAGACCACCATCTTCAACTGCCTGACCGGTTTTTACTGCCCGAGCGGCGGCACCATCCGCTACAAGGGTGAGGAGATTCAGGGGCTGCCCGGCCACCTTATCGCCCGCAAGGGGATTGTGCGCACCTTCCAGCATGTGCGGCTGTTCAAGGAGATGACAGCGGTGGAGAACCTGCTGGTTGCCCAGCACCAGCACCTCAACACCAGCTTTATCGCCGGTCTGTTCAAGACCCCGGCATTTCGCCGTGCCGAGCAGGAGGGGCTGGAGCAGGCCGCCTTCTGGCTGGATAAAGTGGGCCTCAAGGATCTCGCCAACCGCGCCGCCGGTAATCTGGCCTACGGTCAGCAGCGTCGCCTCGAGATCGCCCGCTGCATGGCGACCCGTCCCGAGCTGCTGATGCTGGATGAACCGGCAGCCGGTCTCAACCCGAAAGAGACCGACGAGCTGGATGAGCTGATCATGAGCCTGCGGGACGAGTTCGGAGTCTCGGTGCTGCTGATCGAGCACGATATGAAGCTGGTGATGGGCATCTCCAACCGCATCTTCGTGGTCAGCCAGGGCACCCCGCTGGCCCACGGCAAGCCGGATGAGATCCGCAACAACCCGGCAGTGATCAAGGCCTATCTGGGCGAGTCGTAAGGAAAACAAGATGTTAGAACTTCGCAACGTATCGACCCACTACGGCAAAATTCAGGCGCTGCACGATGTCAGCGTCGAGGTGAAAGAGGGGGAAATCGTCACCCTGATCGGCGCCAACGGCGCGGGCAAGACCACTCTGTTGATGACCCTCTGCGGCGAGCCCAAGCCCAGCAGCGGCTCCATCTGGTTTGAGGGGGAACAGATCAGCTCCCTCACCACAGCCCGCATCATGCGCAAGGATATCGCCGTGGTGCCGGAGGGGCGTCGCATCTTCGCCCGCCTGACAGTGGAGGAGAACCTGCTGATGGGCGCCTTCTTCGTCGACAAGGCCGAGCAGCACGGCCTGCTGGATCAGGTGTTCACCCTGTTCCCGCGGTTGCACGAGCGGCTGGAGCAGCGGGCGGGCACCATGTCCGGCGGCGAGCAACAGATGCTGGCCATCGGCCGCGCCCTGATGAGCAAACCGCGCCTGCTGCTGCTGGATGAACCCTCGCTAGGGCTTGCCCCCATCGTCATCCAGCAGATCTTCGACACCATAGAGCAGCTGCGCCAGAAGGGGATGACCATCTTTCTGGTGGAGCAGAATGCCAATCAGGCGCTCAAACTGGCCGACCGCGGCTATGTGCTGGAGAACGGCCACGTGGTGCTACAAGACACGGGCGCCGCCCTGCTGGCCAACCCGGCAGTGCGGCAGGCCTATCTCGGCGGTTAACCCACTGACCCGCATGCCATATCGACAAGGGAGCCACTGGCTCCCTTATCTTTTGTGGGGTTAGTTTGCGCCACAGCTTGCGGTACACTGGCCCGTAATCAACCTATTCGCAGGACATCCAGATGGACCAGTTTGCCCATATCAATGCCCATGATGCCCACCAGAAACTGAGCGCGGGTGAAGCCCGTCTGGTGGATATTCGCGACCCGCAATCCTTTGAAGCGGCCCACGCGGTCGGCGCCTTCCACCTCACCAACGGCACGCTGGTGCGCTTTATGAATGAAGTGGATTTCGATACCCCGGTCATCGTGATGTGCTATCACGGCAACAGCAGTCAGGGTGCCGCCCAATACCTGCTGCAACAGGGTTATGACGAGGTCTACAGCATGGATGGTGGCTTCGAGGCATGGCGCCGGGAATTTCCCATCGAGGCAGGCGAGGCATGATCCAGCTGCTGGTGCTCGACAACGCCCGCATGGCGCAGGCGCTGGTGGACTATCTGGCGACGCTGGGCATCTCCTGCGAGCTGACCCAGTCCGAGCTGGGGGTCACCATCTGGCTGGCGGACGAGCCGCGCCTCGCTCAGGCCCAGCTGGAGGTAAAACGCTTCCTGGCCGAGCCGGGCCACCCGCGCTACATGGAGGCCTCCTGGCAATCCGGCCGCGCCGATGCCCGCATCGACTACAGCAAGGGGATGACGGACCCCATCACCGACTTCCTCCATCAGGCGGGGCCGCTGACGCTGGTGGTGATCATCGCCTGTCTCGCCATCTACGGCATTGATGCCATCGGCCTGCCGATCTACGATGAACTGGCGTTCCACCCGACCCTGGCCCAGTTCACCGACTGGCAGGCATGGCGCTATTTCACCCCCGCCCTGATCCACTTCTCGGTGCTCCATCTGGTGTTCAACTTGCTGTGGTGGTGGTATCTGGGGGGCCAGATCGAGCAGCGCCTCGGCAGCGGCAAGCTGCTGATCCTGCTGCTGGTTGGTGCGGCCCTGCCCAATATCGCCGAGTTTTTTGCCAGCGGCCCGCTGTTTGGCGGCCTCTCCGGCGTGGTCTATGCCCTGCTCGGCTACTGCTGGCTGCGCAGCAAGCTGCAACCGGCCTGCGGCCTCACTCTGCCACCCGCGCTGATGGGCTTTATGCTGTTCTGGATGGTGCTCGGCTTCTTCGACATGCTCGGCACCAGCACCGCCAACATCGCCCACCTGACCGGCCTGCTGGTCGGCCTGCTGCAAGGCTGGCTGGATCGCAACCACCAGCCGGGCTGATTTTTCAGCTGCCGCAGAAACAACAACGCCGCCCCGAAGGGCGGCGTTTTTTTACACGACAGGCAGTTACTGCTTGATCAGGGTGTCATCGGTTACCTTGACCGCCGCACCGCCACTCATAAAGAAGCTGGCGAACTGGGTCTGGATCTCGGTGGTGACCGCGCCAACCTGATCGAAGTTCTCGTCAGGGGCCAGTAGCGAGCTATGGCCCCCTTTCAGGAAGCGTGCAGCATGGTGACCCGCCGGGAGCACACCGGAACCCTTCAGCTCTTGCAAACCCAGCACCCGGAACAGTGGCTCGGTACCACCCAGCGGTGCGGAGGCGATGCTGTTGGGGATCACCTGATCCGGCAAGCTGAGCGCACCATCGCCAACAATTTCGGTGGCGAATAGCGGGAAGCTCTTGGCGACGCCACTGCCCAGATTGATCGGGTCGGCAGAGTCCAGCAATGACTGGGCGGCAAAGGTATAGCTCTGCAAGGTGCTCGCAGCCCCCGCCTGAGTGGCCGCATCCAGACTGGGCAGGAACTCGTTGACGAAGCAAGTGGCGGCAGGCGTTTTGCAGTTCGGTGCATAGGCGGTAAAGCCCGCTTTCAGCTCCGGACTGCCCGAGGTGAGCACGCTCATCTTGATGGTCGGCCCGAAGCTCGGCGAGTTGAGCAGCAACGGCGCTATGCCGCCACCCGGCATCGCCAGACCGCCGGTATCGAACTTGAACAGGGCATCAGCCAGGGCACTGCCGGTGGTCTGGTTCGCCACCGCCAGCAGATTGGCTCCGGCAATTGCCCCCAGCGAGTGGCCGAGGAAATGTACCTTCAGTCCGGCGCCGCCCAGTTGACCACCCAGCCCCTTGGCATTGGCCAGCCCGACGGCCAGTCGCAGTCCCAGCAGATCGGCCACGCTCTGTTTCAGGTTGTCCCGCGCCACCGTCAGATAGCCCAGATTCAGGTAGGGCGTCGGGTTCTCGGAGGTGGTGACGGTATCCGTGCTGCCACTCAGGGCATAGCCACGCTCACCGTGCAGCGGATGATCGATCACTACCACAGCGACGCTCTTGCTGGCTGTGGCACCGGCGCCGATTTGGCCCAGCGCCAGCGCATAGGCGTTCTCCTTGATGGAGGTGACCCCGTGCTGATAGATGATCACATCGGTGACATTGGCCAGCGGCCCGGTGGCAAAGATCCGCAGCGGTACCGATTGCACTTCGGTCAGGGTCGGCAGCGGATTGAAACGGCCGATATTGCGCTCGGCATCCAGCGGTTTGCCACCGGAGGTGAGGGTCACCCCGATCAGCTTGCTCGCCTCGGTCAGCAATTCACTCTGACGGCTCGGGTCGGCGATCAGCTCACCCAGCAGTGCCGGATCCACCCCCGCCCCGACCAGTCCACCGATCACCTCGGTATCGCCCGCTTTCAGCGCGTTGGCGATGGCATAGAGGCTGGGAATGGCACCATGCCAGGATTGGGTCTTGGCCTTGTCCCAGGAGCCAGCCAGCGCGGGTGTAGAGAGGAAGTAAGGGAGCTTGACGGTGCCGGTGTAAACCTTGGTCAACAGGGCAACACCGTTAAGCGGCATGCCAGTACCAAAGGCGGCACTCAATGCATCTTTCTGATCCTGCGGCAGGAATGGCTCAGCAGCCAGCTGGGTCAGAAAATCCACGCCGCCATTAAGGCTGCTGATGGTATAGGTTGCCGGCAAGCTGGTATTGCCCCTGGCATCCTGTTTCCACAGCGACGCGGCGTCCAGACTCGGGCTCTTCAACACGGAAGCGGCGGCACTCTTCACTGCCAGCAGCACATCGGCACCAGATTGGGTGGCAAACCAGTCGGAGAAGATCACCCGGTCGCTGGTGATTCCGGTGGCCGCCTTGAACAGACCTTCCTGCAGCGAGATCAGGCCGTTGATGGTCTGCTCCTGCGTGGTTGCGCCAGCAGCCGATTTGAAGTTGCTGTAATCACCCCCCGCTTTGAGCGGTGTGCCGCGACTGTCCTTGAGGGAATCGGTCGCCACAATCATGTAGTAAGAAGAGGGATTAAGCGGCTTGAGCGGAACCAGATTGAGTTTGCCGCCGCCATCGCTCACCACAAAGTCGGTGCCATAGGTCAGAGGCTTGTTGTTCTTCACCCCAACAGGTCGCTGAGTCACCGGATCCAGCACCAGCTCCAGCAGATAGAGGGGCGCAACGGCAGAGGCGTACTCGCTGGCCGCAGGTGCTGGCACAGAGACACCGGTCACGGTCGCCGGTACCAGCTGGACAGGTTGCGTTGTAGACCAGCCATCCAGGGTGGAGAGGGCAGACACCGGGTTCGACAGATCCGCAGTCTCGGTCGAAAACTTCAGGGTGCCATCGCTGGCACGGGGGGCCAGCACGCTCGGGCGAATCCCGTTGGCGCCACTCAGGGCGTAGTCGAGGGAGCTGGTGGTATCTCCCTTGTTGTCATCCCCACCACATCCGGCCAGCAGGGCGCTGAGCACAGCGGCATAAATTAGCTTCTTCTTCATTTTTTGTTCTCTTTATAGGTTGTTGTCCATCACAAGCCAACGAAGCATTCACCGCTTCGACCGCACAAAGTTAACATAAAACCAACAACCAACGAGACTCATGTTGGTCATCTTCTGCTCAGGTTTGTGGCGAGAATCAAGGTTTTACGTCAACAAGGGGGCGCAAGGGTAACAACAGCGGAGGATTAACCAGACCCGACCAGCCAGCAGCCATCGTCACGACTAAAAAGCCGCCGCGATCTCGGCAAAGTGAGGGAATTGTCGGTAGAATGTCCGCCAACGCTTAAGGAGGACATCATGATCGACCCGAAGAAACTGGAAGAGATCGCCAAGCAGGTGCACAACTCCCTGCCGCCCGGCATTCGCAGCATGGGTGAAGAGGCCGAGAAGAAGATGCGTCAGGTACTGCAAGCCCAGCTGGGCAAGCTGGATCTGGTCAGCCGCGAAGAGTTCGATGTGCAGACCAAGGTGCTGCTGCGTACCCGGGAAAAACTGGCCGCCCTCGAAAGCAAGCTGGCTCAGCTCGAGCAACAGCTCGGCGCCAAAGGCGAATAACAGAAACCCCAGCTCGGCTGGGGTTTTTACTCTGGGCTGACTCTGTCAAAGCGGTCACATCTGAAGCAGATACCAGGCTCGCTTGCCGCGCGCCTTCGCCTCGTACATGGCTCTGTCGGCCACCTCCAGCGCCTGCCGGAAGGTCAATGCCTCCCCCTCCCATAACGCGATGCCGATGCTCAGTCCCACCCGTTGCGAGCAGCCGGGTTTGGGCACATAGCCGTGCATCCGGCTGATCAGCGCATCGGCCAGTTGCGCCAACCTATGGTGTGAAACATCCCGGTGCAGATGCACCACAAACTCGTCGCCGCCGTAACGGCCGCATAGCGCCGAGCCCGGCATGATGAGGCGCAACCAGTCCGCCATCTGCTGCAGCACCTGATCACCGCAGGCATGGCCCAGCTGGTCATTGATCCCCTTGAAATCATCCAGGTCGATAAAAAGCAGCGCCCCCGCCCCTTGCGGTTTCTGCTGGGCGAACGCCTTGCCAAATCCCTGCCGGTTGAGCAACCCGGTGAGGGCGTCGCTGTTGGCGCGATCGGCCAGCCGCTGTTCATAGGCCTTGCGCTGGGTGATATCGATATGGGAGCCCATGATCCGCAGCGGCTTGCCATCACTATCCCGATCGACGACACGGCCCCGATCCCACAGCCAGGTGATCTCGCCAGCCGGGCTAACGGTACGGTATTCGGCTTCGTAGAAGGGGGTTTTGCCCTCAAGATGGGCGAAATAGCTACCTATGGCGTGGGCGCGATCATCGGGATGGAGCTTGGCGCTCCACTGCTCGAAATGGGGAGCCATGTCACCGACCTGAAAGTTCTGCAGATTGAAGACCCGCAGCTCACCGGTGGGGATGGTGCCCTGCCAGAGGCAGATGCCGGTGCCATCGAGGGCGGCGTTGAGCTTCTCCTGTAGCAGGCCGTTTTCATGTTTCAGCGCGGCGATTTCAGCCTGCAAACGGGCCAGGTCACCACCATGAGAGCACGGGAACAGGGTCGCACCGCGCTCCGCAGCGCCGCCCACCGCCTTGTCATCCGTTGCCGATATCCTGCCCTGTTCGCCCAACCCGACCTCTCCTTGCGCTATCACTACGGATATCCTTACCCTGCTTGCTGACAATCTTCACAAAGATGCCACTAGCCATGGCTGATTAGTAGCCATTCATGTCCAGAATGACGAAAAATCACGAGATAATGCGACTGTGAATGCGCCATTTGACGCCATTTTTATGGCCGCAGGTGAAAAAACAAAAGCCCCCGGCAAAACCGGGGGCTCCATCATCCAAACGGGGATCCCGTCAGATAAATTCGTAGGCGTCACCGAAGATGCGCTCCGGCTCGGCGCCGAGGATCTTGAACTCCTCCCGCGCGGCCCCAGCCATCTCGAAGCGACCGGCGACATAGATGTCGTAATCGTGGAGGCTGACGAAGTCATCCATGATCGCCTTGTGTACCAGTCCGCTCTTGCCGGTCCAGTCAGCATCCGGCTCCTGCACCACCGGGATAAAGGTGAGCGGCGCGTAGTCACGCTCCCACTGCTGCATCTGCTCCAGCTCGTAGAGCCAATGAGCCTGACGCACGCCCCAGTAGAAGAACACCGGGCGCTTGCTGCCCGTGTCGATCAGGTACTCCAGAATGGAGCGGGCGTAAGAGAAGCCGGTGCCGCCCGCCATCAGGATCAGCGGACGGGGGGATTCATCGCGCAGGAACGCCTTGCCAGCCGGCAATTCGACCTCGATCTCGCCCTGCTCGCGCATGCGGGCCAGCACCTGACCGGCGTAGGCATTTTCGGGAGTGGCACCAATTTGCAGCTCCAGCACGCCCGGGCGGGTCGGCGAGTTGGCGATGGAGAAGGGGCGCTTGTCCGAATCGCTCATCACCACCAGCAGATACTGGCCCGGCTTGAAGCTGATCGCTTGCTGCGGCGCCAGGGCCACATGCCAGATGGTGTCGACATATTCGCGCAGTTCCTCTACGCGGCATTTGATACGTTGCATTCTTGTCCTTGTGGCGGGCTCGCTCGGCCCGCTTCGCTCATTGTTTCACTATGGAGTGACGACCAGCAGCCCTGGCCCCGTCAGTCGAGAATACTCAAATAACTGCGGATCGCATCACTTTTTGCAGCAAATGCAACAAAGCAGCCATGTTTGCCTCAGTCGAGGATCTTCAGCTCATCCCAGATGGCATCGACCTTCTGCTTCACCGCCTCGTCCTGCACGATCGGCTGACCCCACTCCCGATTGGTCTCGCCCGGCCACTTGTTGGTGGCATCCAGCCCCATCTTGGAGCCGAGGCCGGAGACCGGCGAGGCGAAGTCCAGATAGTCGATCGGCGTATGCTCGATCAGGGTGGTGTCCCGTGCCGGGTCCATCCGGGTGGTGATGGCCCAGATCACATCCTTCCAGTCGCGGGCGTTGACGTCATCGTCACACACCACCACGAACTTGGTGTACATGAACTGGCGCAGGAAGGACCAGACCCCCAGCATCACCCGCTTGGCGTGGCCCGGGTAGCGCTTCTTGATGGTGACCACCGCCATCCGGTAGGAGCACCCCTCCGGCGGCAGATAGAAGTCCACAATCTCGGGGAACTGCTTCTGCAGCAGCGGCACGAACACCTCGTTCAGTGCCAGCCCCAGCACCGCCGGTTCATCGGGCGGACGGCCGGTGTAGGTGCTGTGATAGATGGCATCGCGCCGCTTGGTGATGTGGGTGATGGTGAAGACCGGGAACTCGTCCACCTCGTTGTAGTAACCGGTGTGATCGCCGTAGGGCCCTTCCGGCGCCAGCTCACCCGGCTCCAGATAGCCTTCCAGCACGATCTCGGCGCTGGCGGGCACCTCCAGATCGCAACTGATGGCCTTGATCACCTCGGTACGGCTGCCGCGCAGCAGACCGGCAAAGGCATATTCGGAGAGGGTATCCGGCACCGGGGTCACCGCGCCGAGAATGGTCGCCGGATCGGCGCCGAGCGCCACCACCACCGGGAAACGCTCACCGGGATGGGCCTCCTGCCACTCGCGAAAATCGATGGCGCCGCCACGGTGATCGAGCCAGCGCATGATCAGCTTGTTTTTGGCGATCTTCTGCTGGCGATAGATGCCGAGGTTCTGCCGCTTCTTGTAGGGGCCGCGGGTGATGGTGAGACCCCAGGTAACCAGCGGCGCCACATCGCCGGGCCAGCAGTGCTGGATCGGGATCTGGTCGAGATCGACCGCATCCCCCTCCTGCACCACCTGCTGGCAGGGGGCGGAAGAGAGGCGCTTGGTCGGCATGTTGAGCACCTGCTTGAAGATCGGCAGCTTCTCCATCAGCTCCTTGAATCCCTTGGGCGGCTCGGGCTCCTTGAGATAGGAGAGCCAGACCCCGACCTGACGCAGGGCACCCACATCGGGCTGGCCCATGCCCATGGCAACCCGATCCGGCGTGCCGAACAGGTTGGTCAGCACCGGCATGGTGTAGCCTTTGGGATTTTCGAACAGCAGAGCCGGACCGCCCGCACGCAGTGTGCGATCGCTGATCTCGGTCATCTCCAGATAGGGATCTATCTCGCGGGTGATGCGCTTGAGTTGTCCGTTTTGTTCCAGCTGCGCGATGAAATCACGCAAATCCTTGTATTTCATGCAAGTTCCCAACCGGGTTCAGGAGGTCAGGCATTATAACCCTGGCCGTCCATCGGGTGTACCCGAATCGGGCAGCAGGCTCGGAGCAATGGGGGGCGTGTCACGCTGGCCGAGCCGTCTGGCCAACGCAGAGAGCAGCTGGGGCTCGTCCACCTCCATCAACAGACCGGCCACCAGTGCGCCGTATTGGCGGTTGGAGAGTTCGGCCAGCAGGTATTTCTGGGCCTGCGGCGGCAAGGGCGAGAGCGCACTGAGCTGGCGCAGGGCCGATGCTTTCAATCCGGGATTGTCACTGGCGGCGATCAGCAGGTCGCTGGCAACATTGCCCTGATGGAAACGGTTGATGGTGAGCAACGCCGTGAGTGCATCCTGATCCACCGGCCGGTGCCACAAGCGGGCATACAGCGCAGGCTCACCGGTACCTTGCAACAGATACAGCAGCAGGCGGTTGTCGGGCAGATAGATATTCTGCGCCGCCAGTTGTCGCGCTTCACGTACCCAGACCGACAGCGGCTGGGTGTCGAGGGCCCGCAACAGAGCTTGCTGCTGCTGGGCAAGCGCGGGATTGCCACGGTAATAGATGCTCTTGAAGCGGAAATTGCCGAGCTCCAGCTGGCGGCGATAGCTGGCTTGCAGCGCCTGTATCTGCCACTCCCCCAGCAACTGCCGGGCGCGCGCGGCAAAATCGTAGACCGGCTGCTGCACCAGAAAACCGTCGACCTGCTGCTCCACCAGCCACTTCGGGGCCTTGCCAGCCTGAGCCTCGACCCACTGTTGCAACGCGGGGGAGGCCGGTTCGGCCGCCGGAATATCGCGCAGCAGTTGCAGCAGCAGGAACTCCCGCTGCTCGCGGCTGAGGGCCGCCAGCAGAGAGTCGATGGCGGCAAATTGCCCCTGTTGCAGACGGCTAGCCAGATAACGCTGGTGCGTCTGCAGCGTCTCGGCGGTCACCGTAACCGGTGCAGCCTGCGCATGAACCGGGATTGCGCTCAGCAACCCCAGCAACAACCAGAAAACAGGCTTCATGACGTCTCCATCCTTGTGACATCGGGATCTCATACTACTAGGGCGACCGGAAAACAGATAAACAAAAACCGCGACCAGGGCCGCGGTTTCGTCATTTTGTGACCGGACTTACTTCTGCTGGCGCCGCATGGCGTCGAAGAACTCGTCGTTGGTTTTGGTGCCTGCCAACTTGTCGATCAGGAACTCGATGCTGTCAATCTCGCCCATCGGGTGAATGATCTTGCGCAGGATCCACATCTTCTGCAGCTCGTCAGGCGCGGTCAGCAGCTCTTCCTTACGGGTGCCGGAGCGGGTGATGTCGATAGCCGGATAGACGCGCTTCTCGGCAATCTTGCGCGAGAGGTGCAGTTCCATGTTGCCGGTACCCTTGAACTCTTCGTAGATAACCTCGTCCATCTTGGAACCGGTATCGACCAGCGCGGTGGCGATGATGGTCAGGCTGCCACCCTCCTCCACGTTACGCGCGGCGCCGAAGAAGCGCTTGGGACGGTGCAGGGCGTTGGCGTCCACACCACCGGTCAGGACCTTGCCGGATGACGGGATGACGGTGTTGTAGGCACGGGCCAGACGGGTGATGGAGTCCAGCAGGATCACCACGTCTTTCTTGTGCTCGACCAGACGCTTGGCCTTCTCGATCACCATTTCGGCAACCTGAACGTGACGGGAGGCAGGCTCGTCGAAGGTGGAAGCGATCACTTCACCCTTCACCATGCGCTGCATCTCGGTCACTTCTTCCGGACGCTCGTCGATCAGCAGAACGATCAGTTCACAGTCCGGGTGGTTGTAGGCGATGCTCTGGGCGATGTTCTGCAGCAGCATGGTCTTACCGGCCTTGGGCGGCGCCACGATCAGGCCACGCTGGCCTTTACCGATGGGGGAGGCCAGGTCCAGCACACGGGCGGTGATATCTTCGGTAGAGCCGTTACCCCGTTCCATACGCAGACGTTCGTTGGCATGCAGGGGGGTAAGGTTTTCAAACAGGATCTTGTTGCGGGAGTTTTCCGGACGGTCGTAGTTGACCTCGTTGACCTTGAGCAGCGCGAAGTAACGTTCGCCCTCTTTCGGTGGCCGGATCTTGCCGGAGATGGTATCGCCGGTACGCAGGTTGAAGCGGCGGATCTGGCTCGGGGAGACGTAGATATCGTCCGGGCCTGCCAGATAGGAGCCGTCTGCACTACGCAGGAAGCCGAAACCATCGGTCAGGATTTCCAGCACACCGTCGCCAAAGATATCTTCGCCACCCTTGGCGTGTGCCTTGAGGATTGCAAAAATAATATCTTTCTTGTGCGCCCGAGCCAGATTTTCCAACCCCATGGATTCGCCAAGCTTGACCAGCTCGGACACAGGAGTGTTCTTTAATTCAGTCAGATTCATAGTGGTGAAAGTCTGTAAGCAAGGATTGAATGAGGAGACAGTCTGCTGGATTGATGCTGATCGGATTTGATTGCCAGGCTGTAGTTAGCAAAGAGTCAGGCAAAAAGGTTAGCAAACGAGCGATAAATTAGCACCAATCGGGGTGAGCGTCTAGGTGATAAAACACAAGGAGCGCATTATTGCAATGCGCTCCTCTTTGATTATTACAGGTTGCCGTCCAGGAACTCTTTCAGCTGAGTCTTGGACAGTGCACCGACCTTGGTCGCTGCCACTTCGCCATTCTTGAACAGCAAGAGGGTCGGGATACCACGAATGCCGTACTTGGGCGGAGTATCAGAGTTATGGTCGATGTTCAGTTTGGCTACGGTCACGCGACCTTCGTACTCTTGGGCAACTTCTTCCAGGATCGGGGCAATCATCTTGCACGGACCACACCACTCGGCCCAGAAGTCGACCAGAACGGCGCCATCGGCTTTGATTACATCTGCCTCGAAGCTGGCATCGCTCAGCTGAACAATCTTGTCACTCATCTCCAACTCCAGTCAGTAATTAAGGCTTTATTGACATATCAACAAAGGCAATAGTTGCCCTATTTGAAATGATCCTGTTTATTATTGCAAGCCTAACCTGATAACCTACCGCCATGAGCAAAACACACTTAACGACCGACAAATTCGCCCAAATGGGCCTCGAACCCGAAGTTCTGGCTGGTCTGGAATCAAAGGGATTTCACTATTGCACGCCCATCCAGGCACTGTCTCTGCCACTGCTGGTAGAAGGTCATGACCTCGCCGGTCAGGCCCAGACCGGAACCGGCAAGACCATTGCCTTCCTGGCCGCGACATTCAACTATCTACTGACTCACCCGCTAACCAAGCCCCGTCTGGTTAACCAACCCAGAGCCATCATCATGGCGCCCACCCGGGAACTGGCAGTACAGATCTATAACGATGCCGACAGCATCGCCGCTTCTACCGGCCTGAAACTCGGCCTCGCCTACGGTGGCGAAGGTTACGACAAGCAGTTGGCCGTGCTGGAGCAGGGCGTCGACATCCTGATCGGCACCACGGGTCGCATCATCGACTACTTCAAGTCCAAGGTGATCGATCTGAGCAACATTCAGGTCGTGGTACTGGACGAAGCGGATCGCATGTTCGATCTCGGCTTCATCAAGGACATCCGCTTCCTGTTCCGCCGCATGCCTGCCCCGACCGAACGTCTGAGCATGCTGTTCTCCGCCACCCTCTCCCTGCGGGTGCAGGAGCTGGCCTACGAACACATGAACCACCCGGAACATGTGCAAGTCGAGCCGGAGCAGATGACCGGTGTGCGGATCAAGGAGGAGCTGTTCTACCCCTCCAACGAAGACAAGATGTTGCTGCTGCTCTCCCTGATGGAAGAGGAGTGGCCAGAAAAAGCCATCGTCTTCGCCAACACCAAGCATGTCTGCGAAGATGTACATGCCTGGCTGGAGAACGATGGCCACCGCGTCGGTCTGCTGACCGGTGACGTGCCGCAGAAGAAGCGGATGAAGATCCTCGAGGATTTCACCAAGGGTGCGCTCGATATTCTGGTCGCCACCGACGTGGCCGCCCGTGGTCTGCACATCCCTGACGTGACCCACGTCTTCAACTACGACCTGCCCGACGACGCCGAAGACTATGTACACCGTATCGGTCGTACCGGTCGTGCCGGCAAGAGCGGTCACTCCATCAGCCTGGCCTGTGAAGACTATGCCTTCAACCTGCCGGCCATCGAGGAGTACATCCACCACGCCATTCCGGTCAGCAAGTACGACCGCGAAGCGCTGCTGGATGATGTGACCCCGCCGAAACGGGTGTTCCGCAACCGTCAGCCGGTGAACCGCAACATGCGGGATCGTCAGGGCGGTGGCAACAGCAACAACCGTCGTCGTCCGCCACGCAAGAGCTAAGGACAGGCCCAGTTGCACAACTCGCCTCTCTATGCCGCCATCGACCTCGGCTCCAACAGCTTTCATATGCTGGTGGTGCGCGAGGTCGCCGGTGCCCTGCGCACCGTCGCCAAGGTCAAACGCAAGGTGCGCCTCGCCGCCGGGCTCGATCAGGAATTTCGTCTCAACCGCGCCGCCATGGAGCGGGGCTGGGACTGCCTGCGTCTCTTCTCCGAGCAGTTGCAGGACATTCCGGCCGACAATATCCGGGTCGTGGGTACCGCCACCCTGCGTCTTGCCACCAACGTCGATGAGTTCCTCAGCGAAGCGGAACGGGTGCTCAACCACAGCATCGAGATCATCTCGGGCGAGGAAGAGGCCAAGACCATCTACGAAGGGGTCTCCTGGACCTCTGCCGGGGAAGGCAACCGGCTGGTGATCGACATCGGCGGTGCCAGTACCGAACTGGTGATCGGCGAACATAGCGAAGCAAAACTGCTCAACAGCCTGCACATGGGCTGCGTCACCTGGCTCAACAACCACTTCGGTGATGGCGAGCTCTCCGAAGCCCGTTTCGAGCAGGCGATTGCCGCCGCCAAGGCAGTGCTGGAGAAGGTGGCGGAAGATTACCGCGCCCTCGGCTGGCGCACCTGCGTCGGCGCCTCCGGCACGGTACAGGCGCTGCAAGAGATCATGCTGGCGCAAGGAAAGAGCGAACGGGTCACCCTGCCGAAGTTGCAGGAGCTGATGGGTCAGGCCATCGCCTGCGGCAAGCTGGACCGACTGCAGCTGGAAGGGCTGGCGGCCGAACGGCTGACCGTGTTCCCCTCCGGCCTCGCCATCCTGATCGCCATCTTCGAAACCCTGAATATCGAGAGCATGACCCTCGCGGGTGGGGCCCTGCGTGAAGGGCTGATCTACGGTCTGCTGGGCAACAATCACGACTGTGATGCCCGGGATCGCACCGCCGACAGCCTGATCAGCCGCTATCAACTGGATAAAGAGCACGCCGAGCGGGTACGCGATACCGCCGTCGAGGCGTTCAACCAGTTGCAACCGACCTGGCGACTCTCGAAACGCTACGGTCGCCCAATCTTGCGTTATGCCGCGCTGCTGCACGAGATCGGCCTCTGTATCGAGTACAAGAAGGCGCCGCAACACGCCGCCTATATCATCGACAACATCGACATGCCGGGCTTTACCCCTGCGCAAAAGAAGCTGTTGTCGGCCCTGCTGTTCAACCAGCGGGACGAATTCAAGCTGGAACCGCTGGAGAAACAGGGTGCCGTCACCGGTCGTCAGGCGATCCGGCTGGCCCGTATCCTGCGCATCGCGCTGATCCTCTGCATGCGCCGCACCCAGGGCACTGTGCCCAGCTTCACCCTGCAGGCAGAAGAGGAGTCACTGACCCTGACCCTGCCCAAGGGCTGGATGGATGAACACTACCTGCGCGCCAGCGAGCTGCGGCTCGAGGTGGAACGCCAGCAGAAGATGGGCTGGCCAACCCACGTACAGGAAGCCTGACTCAGCAACCTGGCTGTTTTGGAGCCGATCATGCCGGATTATCACCCCATCAGCTGCGATCTCTACGACTGGCTCGAAATTGCCGCCAGCTGGCAACTGCCGGTGATCCTCACCAGTCGCGAGGGTCGCCAGTGGGATGACAAGATCCGCACCATCGAAGCCAGCGAGGGGGTCGAGTATCTGTTGCTGCACAGTGGCGAGCGGCTCAGTCTGGCGGAGTTGGCGACCCTGCGCCTGAACTGGCAAGGGGAAGAGAAGCTGATCCGCTTCGCGCCTACCCGCTGAATCCGCTACGAAAAAGGAGGGCCAACATGACGTTGGCCCTCCTTTTTTGCATCCGCAGCTCACTCCGGCTGTTAACCCGCGGCCAGCGCCGCCATCACGTAGACATCGAAGCGGTTGCTCTTGGTCTCGATGGCCATACTGGGTTTGTGCTCGTTGAGCCAGCCCGCATAGTCCGGCCGCTTCACCACCACCCGCTTCTCAGCCATCTTGAGCGCAGCAGGCAGCAGGACATCCGCATCGAGATCCGGCCCCACCAGCGACTGGAACACCCGCATCTCTTTTTTCACCAGCGCCGACTTCTGCTTGTGAGGGAACATGGGGTCGAGGTAGATCACCTCGGGCCGCTCCGGCAGCGCCAGCAGGTTGTCCACCGCCGGGCCCTGCAGCAGTTGCATCCGCTCGCTGACCCAGGGGCCAATCTCGGGATCCTGCGCCGCACGCGTCAGCCCGTCTTGCAACAGAGCCGCCACCACGGGGCTGCGTTCGATCAGGGTCACCTTGCAACCGAGGGAGGCCAGCACAAAGGCATCGCGCCCCAGCCCGGCAGTGGCATCCACCACGGTCGGAGTGGCACCGGCCTTGAGCCCCACCGCCTTGGCGATGGACTGGCCGCGACCGCCGCCAAACTTGCGGCGATGCGCCACTGCCCCTTCCACGAAGTCCACATAGACGGCACCCAGCTTGGGCTCATCCAGCTTGCGCAGTTCCAGCCTCTCTTCAGTCAGTACCAGCGCAAACGGGGCCGGAAACTCCACGTCGGCAAGGCGTAAACGCAGAGCGTCGAGCTCGCCATCACGGGCGGGGACTTCACTGAAAACCTGAATATGGGGCATAGGGGGCAAACTCATGGCACGTACAGAAGCGGCCATGATAACAGAAGCGGTGGATCAGCTCACGACAGTGAGGTTCATCCCCTGACGGTTGAGGGCGAGGTAATCGGTGAGGTCATCATAGGCCAGCGGGCGGCTGAGCAGATAACCCTGGGTGAAGGCACACCCTTTCTGGCAGAGGAAGTTGAGCTGCTCGCGGGTCTCTACCCCCTCGATCACCACCTGCATGCCGAGGTTGTGCACTATGTTGATGATGCCGTCGAGCAGCAGCCGATCCTGCTCGTTGAAGGGGATATGGCGCACGAAAGAGCGGTCGATCTTGACCAGATCCACCGGGAAGGTGCGCAAATAGTTGAGGGCCGAGTAGCCGGTACCGAAGTCATCGATGGCCAGCTTGCAACCCGCCTCGCGCAGGGCATCGATCCGCACCCTGTGCTGATCGCTACTCTCCATCAGCAGAGATTCGGTGATTTCGATGACGATGTCGGCAGGATCGAGCCCAAAGTGCTGGATCACCTTGAGCCACTCGCTCGCCTCGGGGTCGATGGTCTGAAACTCCATGGTGGAGCGGTTGATCGACATCTGCAGATCCGGGAAGCCGGACTGCTGCAACCGTGCCAGATCCCGGCACGACTGCCACAATACCAGCGCCCCCAGCCCCTGAATCAACCCCGCCTCTTCCGCCAGCGGAATGAACTCGGCAGGGGAGACCTGTCCCCATTGGGGGTGATACCAGCGCACCAGCGCCTCCAGCTTGGCGACCCGCCCGCTGCGGTTGTCCCAGATCGGCTGGTAGGCCATGGTCAGCTGCTCAAGCTTGATCGCTTCGGCCAGATCCTGCTGCATCTGGTGGCGCTGGCGCACCTCTTCCCGCATGGAGGAACAGTAAGAGCCTATCAAGCGCCCCTGCCGCTTTGCCGCAAACAGCGCCTGCTCGGCATTGCGCAGCAGCTCGTCGCTCTCGCTGCCATCGATCGGACAGAGGGTCATGCCGACGGTGGCCGTGACGTAGAGATGCTGATTCGCCAGCATAAACGGACGGGCAAAGCTGCCGATCACCTGCTTGGCAAACACCTCGGCCTGACGGCGGGTGACGATGCCGGGCACCAGAAAGGCAAATTCGTCGCCGCCGATGCGGGCCACCAGATCTTCGGTGCGCACCCGGCTCACCAGCCGATCCGACACCTCTCGCAGCAGGGCATCGCCAGCATGGTGATCCATGCTGTTGTTGACCGCCTTGAAGTTGTTGAGATCGAGCACCATCAGTGCAAAGCGCTCGCCCCGCTCGCAGAAGCGGGTGAGGCAGCGGCCAAACAGCCAGCGGTTCGGCAGGCTGGTGAGGTTGTCATAGTTGGCTTGGGTCGCGATCTTCTGCTCGGCCTGCTTGGTCTGGGAAAGATCGCTAAAAATGGCAATATATTGCTGAATCTTGCCGGCTTCGCGCAGGGTACTGATCATCAGCTGCTGCGGATAGAGCTTGCCGTTCTTGCGCTTGTTCCACACCTCGCCACGCCATACCCCCACCCGCTCCAGCGCATGGTACATGTCGGCATAGAAGGTCTGGTCATGCAACCCGGACTTGAGCATGCTGGGCCGCTGACCCCGCGCCTCGTCACCGCTGTAACCGGTGATCTGCTCGAACGCCGGGTTGACCGAGACGATGCGGCTGTCGGCATCGCACACCAGAATGGCCTCGGAGAGGTTGTCATAGACCCGGTGGGAGAGCTTGAGCTGCTCCGCATGGCGCTTGAGAGGATCGATATTCTCCAGCAGCACCATCAGGTAGTCCGGCTGCTGCTGCTCATCGCGGATCAGGGTGACGGTTACCCGCCCCCACAGGATCTCGCCCCCCTTGCAGAAGTAGCGCTTCTCCTGGGTGAAGCTGCTGCGCTCGCCACGGTGGATCTGCTCGTAACATTCGAGACTGCGCTGCCAATCTTCGGGGTGATTGATGTCGGAGATGGAGCGATACAGCAGCTCGTCGAGGGAATAACCCAGCATCTTCTCGATGGCCGGATTGGCCCAGAGAATCCGGCCGGTGAGATCGAGCTTGCCGATCCCCACCGGCGCCTGAAACAGCATGCTCTGCAGCAGCTGGGGGGCATCGGGCACAGGTTGCGGCAATTGCCGCTGCAACATCAGCGCCAGTTCACGCCCGGCCAGCGCCCCCAGCAACCGGAGCAGCCCCATCACCTTGCCCATATTGGCCTGCGGCTGGTGATAGAGCAGGCAGCAGACGCCGATGGTCTCGCCATCCGCATCCTTGAGGGCAATCCCGGCGTAGGCCTGGGCTTGCCACGCCTCGGCGAGCGGCATTGCGGGGAACAGTTGCAACAGACGATCGCTGAACCAGGCCTCTCCCTCCTGCCAGGTAATGGCATCAGGGGTGTCAGTCAGGGGCAGCGTCAGGGTATCGGGGTCAAGGGAGGAGGGGTAGGCAGCCTGCACCGTCAGATGGGAAGCATTTGATTCCCTGCTGGCGATCAGGACGACATCAGCCATCACAGCAGCGGCGATTTCACTCACAAAAGTATCGAAATATCCCTGGCCGCTCGAATGAGCCAGACTGGAGATGATTTGATAGACGGAATCGAGTGCTCGCCTCATGGCAAGTGGCTTTCTCTCCTTGAAGGTTAGAACACGACTCTACTGAAGAGCCGTGGGCAGTGCAAATATGCAATCAGCAAGATATTAAAAAGCCTTGAAAAAAGGGACCAAAAGGTCCCTTTTTGTCGTAAAAATCACGGTTTGATCCCACTATGCCGCAAAAAGTATCTACTTGAAGCTCAGTACGGTAAGGGGCCCTCAGGCGGCAATCCCGCTGTGTCTGAGCAGGGCATCCACCTTGGGCTCGCGACCACGGAAAGCACGGAACAGCTCCATCGGCTCCTTCGAGCCGCCCTTCTCCAGAATATTCTTCAGGAAAGATTGGCCGGTCGCCGGGTTGAAGATCCCCTCCTCCTCGAAGCGGGAGAAGGCATCGGCAGAGAGCACTTCGGCCCACTTGTAGCTGTAGTAGCCCGCCGCATAGCCGCCCGCGAAGATGTGGGAGAAGCTGTGCTGGAAGCGGTTGAACGCCGGTGGCGTCATCACGGCCACCTGACTGCGCACCTCGTCCAGCAGCGCCGGGAGTTGCGCCGGATTGGCCGGGTCAAACTCCTGATGGAGACGGAAGTCGAACAGGGCGAACTCCAGCTGGCGCAGCATCTGCATCGCCGCCTGGAAGTTGCGAGCCGTCAGCATCTTCTCCAGCAGATCGGCAGGCAGCGGCTCGCCGGTCTCGTAATGGCCGGAGATAAAGGCCAGCGCCTCGGACTCCCAGCACCAGTTCTCGAGGAACTGGCTCGGCAGCTCCACCGCATCCCAGGCCACGCCGTTGATACCGGCGACACCGGCCACGTCGATGCGGGTCAGCATGTGGTGAATGCCGTGGCCGAACTCGTGGAACAGGGTGACCACTTCGTTGTGGGTGAACAGTGCAGGCTTGCCATCCACCGGGCCGTTGAAGTTGCAGGTCAGGTAGGCCACCGGCTTTTGCAGCGAGCCATCCTGACGGTAGCGACGACCCAGGCAGACGTCCATCCAGGCACCGCCCTGCTTGTGCTCGCGGGCGTAGAGGTCGAGGTAGAAGCTGCCACGCAGCTCGTCCTCGGCGTCGAAGATGTCGTAGAAACGCACGTCCGGGTGCCAGGTGTCGATGCCGAGGCGCTCGCGCACCTTCATGCCGAACACCCGCTTGACCACCTCGAACAGCCCCTTCACCACCTTGCTGGCGGGGAAGTAGGGGCGCAGCTGCTCGTCGGAGATGGAGAACTTGTGCTGCTTGAGCTTCTCGGCGTAGTAGGCGAGATCCCAGGCAGCCAGCTCGCCCTGACCGTGTTGCTCGGCGGCGAAGGCGCGGATCTCTTCCAACTCGGCCTTGCCCTGCGGCAGGGACTTGGCCGCCAGATCGGTGAGGAAGCTCACCACCTGTTCGGTCTTGTCCGCCATCTTGGTGGCCAGGGAGAGCTCGGCATAGTTGGCAAAGCCCAGCAGCTGAGCCAGTTCGCGGCGCAGGGTGAGCAGCTCGCTCATGATGGCGGAGTTGTCCCACTTGCCCGCATTGGGGCCCTGATCGGAGGCGCGGGTGGTGAAGGCCTGATACATCTCGGCACGCAGTTCGCGGTTGTCCGAGTACATCATCACCGGCAGGTAAGAGGGGATATCCAGGGTGAACAGCCACCCCTCTTTGCCCTTGAGCTCGGCCATCTGACGGGCAGCGGCACGCACGCTGTCGGGCAGACCGGCCAGTTCGGCTTCATCGGCCACCAGCTTGTGCCAGCCCTGGGTTGCATCCAGCACGTTGTTGCTGAAGCGGGAGGCCAGCTCGGAGAGGCAGGCCTGAATTTCGCCATAACGCTGCTGCGCCTCGGCAGGCAGACCGATACCGGAGAGGCGGAAGTCACGCAGGGTATTCTGGATCTCCTTGCGCTGGGCGCCGCTCAGCAGCGGGAAATCATCGCTCTGGGAGAGGGCCAGATAGGCCTGATAGAGCCCTTCATGCTGACCGACATAGGTCTGGAATTCGGAGAGCAGCGGCAGGCAGGCGTCATGGGCCTCGCGCAGTGCTTCGCTGTTGAGTACGGAGTTGAGGTGGCTGACCGGTGACCAGATCCGTGACAGACGGTCATTTACCTCTTCCAGCGGGGCAATCAGGCTATCCCAGGTATGGGGTTCACGCTGGGCCAGCACATCGCTGATCTTCTGCTTGCAATCAGCAATCGCCTGAATCACGGCAGGCTGTACCTGCTCCGGCTTGATCTGGCTGAAAGGGGGCAGCGAATCCATTGTCAGCAAAGGGTTATTCATCCCGGTTACCTCTTGTTTGGTCTTGAACAGACCGCTTTAGCAGCTCTGTATGGCTTTCTAACATGTGGGCAACCCATGCAATAATCAAGCTGGAATCACACTCCCGCCCCCTTTTTGCCATTCGTCTCACAACCAGCGCTCCGCCTGCCCCCTGCGCGTCAACTCATGACACAAGCCGCCGGGCCTGTGACCCATATTTCCCGCGCGACAAAACGGGAGTTCGCTCGCGCCGATTGTGATGGCCAAAGTCCTCACCAAGCCTGTGGCCATCAGCGTTTGCCCCTTGTCGCGCATCGCGTTATTTAAGCAAACATCGTATGGAACACATTGAATTATTAAATTTTTCCAAAATGTGACATACAGAAGAGCACATTGATTAATTTATCTTCCCCCTCCTACCATATGCGGCTAATTTGGGGGCTGCTTGATTCTCTGTACCAGACAGAGGTCGGGTGAAAAAGGCAAGGTGGTTCGAAAGACCTCCACGCAAAGCCACCGGTCTAAGGGATTTTCCTATGACAGCGGAGCTGCCCCCGAAGCCCATCCCCTGATGGGCCTCCTTTTGCAATGTACGGAGCAATGATGAACAAGTTCAAACTCTCCCTGCTGGGCTGCCTGATCGGCGCCACCAGCCCCATGCTGCACGCAGCCACCGCTGGCCAGAGCATGGTCAACCCGCAATCCGGCGTAGTGGTCGGCTACTGGCACAACTGGTGCGGCGGCGCCGGTTATCAGGGTGGCACAGCCCCCTGCGTCAAACTCGATCAGGTCAACCCGCAATACAACGTGGTCGATGTCTCCTTCATGAAGGTCTATGGCAGCAATCCGATCCCGACCTTCAAGCTGGATACCGCCACCGGCATGAGCGAAAGCCAGTTCATCGAGCAAATCGCCGAGCTGAACCGCCAGGGCCGTGCCGTGCTGCTGGCGCTGGGCGGTGCCGATGCGCACATCGAACTGCGTACCGGTCAGGAGCAGGCCTTCGCCGACGAGATCATCCGCCTGGTGGAGACCTATGGCTTCGACGGTCTGGATATCGATCTGGAGCAGGCTGCCGTCACCGCCGCCAACAACCAGACCGTGATCCCGGCCGCCCTGCGTCTGGTTAAGGATCACTACCGCGCCCAGGGGAAAAACTTCCTCATCACCATGGCGCCGGAGTTCCCCTACCTGACCGCCAACGGCCTCTACACCCCCTATCTGCGGGCACTGGAAGGTTACTACGACTGGATCAACCCGCAGTTCTACAACCAGGGTGGCGATGGCATCTGGATCGACGGTATCGGCTGGATTGCCCAGAACAACGATGCGCTGAAAGAAGAGTTCATCTACTACATCGCCGACTCGCTGATCAACGGCACCCGCGGCTACTACAAGATCCCCCACGACAAGCTGGTGTTCGGCATCCCGACCAACATCGATGCCGCCGCCACCGGTTACGTCAAGAATCCGCAGGATCTGTTCGATGCCTTCAACAAGCTGAAGAACCAGGGTCAGCCCCTGCGCGGCGTGATGACCTGGTCCATCAACTGGGACATGGGTCGCAATGCCGCCGGTCAGTCCTACAACGAATCCTTCATCAAGAGCTACGGCCCCTTCATTCACGAGCAGGAGATCACCCCGCCGATCGACAACGGCAAGCCGGTGTTCAGCGGCGTGAGCGATACCCGCATCAAACAGGGCACCGCCTTTGATCCGCTGGCCGGGGTCACCGCCAACGACAAGGAAGATGGCGACCTGACTGGCCAGATCCAGGTGGAAGGCTCGGTAGACAGCCAGCGCATCGGTCTCTACCCCCTCACCTACAAGGTGAGCGATCGCGACAACAACGTCACCGAGCAGGTACGCAGCGTCGAGGTCTACAGCATGAAGCCGGTATTCAGCGGCGTCACCGATACCACGCTGGAGCTGGGCACCCCCTTCGATCCGATGACCGGCGTCAGCGCCCATGACGAAGAAGATGGCGATCTGACCGCCCAGATCAAGGTCAACGGCAGCGTCGACAGCAACAAGGTTGGTCGCTACACCCTCACCTATCAGGTGAGCGACAGCGCAGGCCAGCTGGTGACCCAGCAGCGCAACGTGACCGTCAAGGAGCAGGGCGCCATCTGTGAAAACAGCTGGGATGCCAAGAAGGTCTACGTGGGCGGCGACATCGTCAGCCACAACGGCAAGAACTGGCTGGCAGGCTGGTGGACCCAGAATGAAGAGCCGGGCACCACAGGTGACTGGGGCGTCTGGAAAGTTCAGGGCGACAGCGATTGCGATGGTGGCAACAAGCCGCCGGTGATCAACAGCAGCGACTTCACCGTCAGCGCCATGGGCTCCGACTACACCATCGTCAACGGTCAGGTCAGCATCCGTTTCAACGTGACGACCGCCAACCCGGTCCAGATCACCGCAACCCTGGAGCAGAACGGCCGCAGCCACGGCACCACCAGCAGCAAGGTGAACGGTACCAGCACCCTGGTATTGCAGGGCAGCAACGTCACCGATGGCAGCTACGACGTGGTGATTACCGGTCTGGCTGACGGCCAGAAGCCGGTGGTACAGCGCTTCCCGGTCACTCTGGCCGAAGAGAGCGACAACGGCGGCAACGATGGCGACTACCCGGCCTATGCCCCCAACACCGGCTATCAGGCTGGTGATCGGGTCAGCAATGCCGGTGGCAACTACGAGTGCAAACCCTGGCCCTACAGCGGCTGGTGTGGCGGCTCGACCAGCCACTATGCACCGGGTACCGGCTCTGCCTGGAGCGATGCCTGGACCAAGCTGTAATCAGCAGGTCATAACCAAGAGGGAGCCGTTGGCTCCCTCAGCCACTACGCATCAACCGCGACCGGCTCTGCCTGGAGCGATGCCTGGACCAAGCTGTAATCAGCAGGTCATAAGCAAGAGGGGGCCGCTGGCTCCCTCAGCCACTACGCATCAACCGCGACCGGCTCTGCCTGGAGCGATGCCTGGACCAAGCTGTAATCAGCTATCAGTAACGAAAGAGGGGAGCCATCGGCTCCCCTCTTTTTTATCCGTTACACGCTCGGACACATCAGCTTAGCGGGCATCTTCTTTCAGCCACTGCGCCACGCGCTTGGCGAAATAGGTAAGGATGCCGTCGGCCCCGGCCCGCTTGAAGCAGAGCAGGGACTCCATGATGCACTCCTTCTCTTTCAGCCAGCCGTTCTGGATCGCCGCCATGTGCATGGCGTACTCGCCACTCACCTGATAGGCAAAGGTCGGCACGCCGAACTGATCCTTCACCTGACGGATCACGTCCAGATAGGGCATGCCCGGCTTGACCATCACGCTGTCGGCTCCTTCCTGAATATCCAGCGCCACTTCGTGCAGGGCTTCGTTGCTGTTGGCCGGATCCATCTGATAGGTGGCCTTGTTGCTCTTGCCGAGGTTGCCGGCAGAGCCGACTGCGTCGCGGAACGGGCCGTAGTAGCAGGAGGCGTACTTGGCGGAGTAGGCCATGATCTGGGTGTTGATGAAGCCGTTCTCTTCCAGCGCGGCGCGGATGGCACCGATGCGGCCATCCATCATGTCGGACGGCGCCACGATATCGACCCCGGCCTCGGCGTGGGAGAGCGCCTGCTTGATCAGGATCTCGGTGGTGATGTCGTTCAGCACATAGCCTTCGTCATCGATGATGCCGTCCTGACCGTGGGTGGTGAACGGGTCGAGCGCCACGTCGGTGATGACCCCTAGCTCCGGGAAGCGGGCCTTGAGGGCACGCACGGTGCGCTGGGCCAATCCATTCGGGTTGTAGGCCTCTTCCGCCATCAGGCTCTTGCTCTCCAACGGCGTCACCGGGAACAGGGCGATGGCGGGCACGCCCAACTCCACCAGCTCGGCAGCCTCTTCCAGCAGCAGATCGATGGAGAGACGCTCCACCCCCGGCATGGAGGGAACGGCTTCCCGACGATTCTCCCCTTCCAGCACAAACACCGGATAGATGAGATCGTTGACGGTCAGTACGTTCTCGCGCACCAGACGACGGCTGAAATCATGTTTGCGCAGACGGCGCAGGCGGCGGCCCGGAAAGGCGCCCGGAAGAGTTGTAGCCATGAATCACTCCTGGAGAGGAAGTTGGAAGAACGCGGCGGAGGTGGCCCGGGTGTGGGCCAGCAAGGCCTCGGGCGCTTCACCACGACAGGCCGCCACCACCTGGGCGATGTGCGGCAAAAAAGCGGGTTCGTTGCGTTTCGGTCTGGGTTTCAGATCCCGCGGCACCAGATAGGGGGCGTCAGTCTCGATCATCAGCCGACCGGCCGGAATGCGGGCCACCTGTTCGCGCAGCAGCTGACCACGGCGCTCGTCGCAGAGCCAGCCGGTCACCCCGATATGCAGACCCAGCGCCAGACACTCGTCCAGCTCCTCATCGGAGCCGGTGAAGCAGTGCAACACGGCCCCCGGCAGCTTCGGCAACCAGGGACGGAGGATCTCGATGAAACGGGCGTGGGCATCGCGACAGTGGAGAAACACCGGCATTCCGAGCTCGGCGGCCAGTGCCAGCTGGGCGTCGAACACCGCATCCTGCACCGGACGGGGGGAGAAATCGCGGTTGTAGTCGAGACCGCATTCGCCGATGGCCACCACCTGCGGCAACGCCGCCAGCTCGCGCAAGGCGGGCAGGGTCGCCTCATCGACACTCTTGGCGTCGTGAGGGTGTACCCCGGCGGTGGAGAAGCAGTAGCCCGGCCAACAGGCGGCCAACTCGGCGCTCTCGCGGCTGCCAGCCAGATCGGTACCGGTGAGGATCAGGGCCTCAACCCCGGCGGCGCGGGCGCGGGCCACCAGCTCAGGCTGTTCACCGGCGAACTGTCTGCTGGTCAGGTTTAAACCGATATCGATCATGGGATAAGACGTTCCGAACAAAAGGAAGACATATCAGGTATTTGAAAACCATCTACTCGATGGGCCAACACCATACGCCTCGAACGGGAGCATGAAAAGAGGAAGGGAGCCTCAGCTCCCCTCGTTCTGCTATTCCTGCGGACTTCGTCATCCTCTCGCCGTCCGGCAAACAGGTGACGAACAGAGCCTCAGCTCTCCCCATCCGGTTGTTCCTGTTGCTCTTCATCCTCTTTCTTCACGTAGAAGCGGGCGAAGAACAAACCTATCTCCCACAGCGCCCACATCGGGATGGCGAGCAGGGTCTGGGAGAAGACATCAGGCGGCGTCAGCAACATGCCGACCACAAACACCCCGACGATGACGTAGGGACGCTTCTCCTTCAGGTTCCTGGGCGTGGTCACACCTGTCCAGCACAGCAATATCGTGGCTACCGGAATTTCGAACGCTACCCCAAACGCGAAGAACAGGGTCAGCACGAAGTCCAGATAGCTGGCGATGTCGGTCGCTACAGTCACCCCGGCGGGGGCGGTACTGGTGAAGAAACCGAACACCAGCGGGAACACCACGTAGTAGGCGAACGCCATGCCCGCATAGAACAGCACGGCACTGGAGGCGACCAGCGGCATGATCAGCCGCCGCTCATGCTGGTACAGACCGGGGGCGATAAAGGCCCAGGCCTGATAGAGCAGATAGGGGATCGCCACGAAGAAGGAGACCACCAGGGTCAGCTTGATCGGCGTCAGGAAGGGGGTCGCCACATCCGTCGCTATCATGCTGGTCCCTTCCGGCAACTGGCTGAGCAGCGGCTGGGCCACGAAGTCGTAGATGTTGTTGGAGAAGTAGATCAGCGCCAGAAACACCACGAGGATGGCGGTAATGGAGCGCAGCAAACGGGTTCTCAGCTCAACCAGATGGCTGATCAGGGGTTGTTCGGCCTGACTCATGACTTCACCTCCCCTTTTACTGCGGAGTCGCTGACCGGCACCGGCTCGCTCTCCCGCTGGCTGTTGACCGGCGGCACGTCGTGGCTCAGCTGCACCGCAGGCTCAACCGGCGTGGCAGGCTCAGCCTGGGCGACTGGCTCTGGCCGCGGCGGACGGATCTCGTTCTCCACCTGATAGGGGCGATTGACCGACTGGGCCGCCGCTTTGAGCTGTTCGATGGACTCCTGCAGCTCGGGGCTCAGATTGCTCATCTGCAACTGTTCGGCCTTCTTGAGGTCGTTATGCAGCTCTTGCAACTTGAGCTCCTGCTCCAGCTCGGACTTGACCGAGTTCGCGGTCGAACGAATGAGGCGGATCCAGTGGGTAGCCGTGCGGATGGCAACCGGTAGCCGCTCGGGCCCCAGTACCACCAGTGCTACCACACCGATAACGACCAGCTCCCAAAAACCGATATCGAACATGGCTTAGGCCTGGTCTTTGTCTTTCTGCTTGGCGGTCTCACTGCTCTGAGTGGCCGCTTCGTTCAGCTGTTTCGGGGGAAACTCGGCATCTTTCTGCTCGGCCTTGGCATCAGCCGGCTCGTCGGAGAGGGCTTTCTTGAACCCTTTGACCGCCGCGCCCAGATCACCGCCAATACCGCGCAGTTTCTTGGTACCGAACAGCAGCACGACGATGACTGCGATGATCAACAATTGCCAAATACTGATACCACCCATGATTTTCTCTCCAGAACAGGCGCCTGACGGCGCGGTTGTTGATTAATGGGAACGGGTTCGCAACCAGCCGACCAGCCAGCAGAGGGCTGCACCGGCGAGACTGGCTTGTCCCCACTCAATGTGTTGTTTTTGGGTCAGCAAGAATACACCCGCCAATAGCAGGCTGGCTCCAACCCCTAAGAGGTAGCGGGCCTGCCCCTGCCGACGGCTGTGACGGCGGAACTCGGCAAACATCTGGTCGAAATGACGCTGCTGATGACGGGTCTGACGCAGAGTCTCATAGACCAGCTCCGGCAGCTCCGGCAGCTTCTCCGCCCAAAATGGCGCCTTCTCCTTGATGGCGTTCAATACCGACTTGGGCCCGACCTGTTCGTGCATCCAGTTTTCGAGGAACGGCTTGGCGGTCTGCCACAAATCGAGTTGCGGGTAGAGCTGACGCCCCAACCCTTCCACATAGAGCAGGGTCTTTTGCAGCAGCACCAGCTGCGGCTGCACCGTCATATGGAAGCGACGCGCGGTGTTGAACAGGTTGAGCAGCACGTGACCGAACGAAATTTCGGAGAGCGGCTTCTCGAAGATGGGCTCCAGCACGGTGCGAATGGCGAACTCGAACTCGTCCACCTTGGTATCTGACGGTACCCAGCCCGACTCCACGTGCAGCTCCGCCACCCGACGATAGTCGCGATTGAAGAAGGCGAGGAAGTTCTCAGCCAGATAGCGTTTATCTTCCCGATTGAGGGTACCGACGATGCCGCAGTCGATACCGATCCAGAGCGGGTTTTCCGGATGTTCGTAAGAGACGAAGATGTTGCCCGGGTGCATATCGGCATGGAAGAAGCTGTCGCGGAACACCTGGGTGAAGAAGACCTCTACCCCGCGCTCGGCCAGCAGCTTCATGTTGGTGCCGTTGGCTTCCAGCGCAGGAATGTCGGAGACCGGAATACCGTAGATGCGCTCCATCACCAGCACCTGCTCGCGGCAGAGATCGGTGATGATTTCAGGCACATAGAGCGCCTCGGAGCCGGTGAAGTTGCGGCGTAGCTGGATGGCGTTAGCCGCTTCGCGCATCAAATTCAGCTCGTCGAGGATGGTCTTGCGATACTCCTCCACCACCTCGATGGGTCGCAGCCGCGCGCTCTGGGGCACGAAGCGGGCCACCAGACGTGCCAGCGCCTGCATCAGCCGCAGGTCAGCCTCGATAACCGGCTCGATGTCGGGACGGATCACCTTGATGACGATCTCGCGGCCACTCTCCTTCAAGCGGGCGGTATGCACCTGCGCGATGGAGGCCGACGCCAGCGGCGTCTCGTCGAAGTCGTCAAACAGGGTTTCGATGGGACAACCCAAGCTCAGCTCGATCTGCTGGCGCGCCGCCTGACCACAGAAGGGGGGCACCCTGTCCTGCAGCAGGGCCAGCTCTTCGGCGATATCCGGCGGCAACAGGTCGCGGCGGGTCGAGAGCATCTGGCCAAACTTGATGAAGATGGGGCCAAGGGCCTCGAAGGCGAGGCGGATGCGGGCACCGCGGCTGAGATCCGGTTGCTTGTTCTTGAGCCAGAACAGGGAGCGACGGGCCAGACGACCCGGCCAGGGTTGATAGCGGGCGGGCACCAGTTCGTCGATGCCCTGCTCCAGCAGGATGGTGATGATGCGATAGAGGCGTTTGAACTCCTTCGGGGTCATCAGGTCACCTGCTGTTCGAAGCGGGCCAGCCGCAGTTCGACGGCCTTGAGCTGCTGGGCCAGCACCTCGACGTCATCGTTGAAACTCGCCACTTCCAGCGGACCGGGGGCGAGGCGGGCCTCTTCGGTCAGATATTCCGCCAGCTGGCTGCGGGTGCGGCACAGCTCGCGACCGACCAGGCGACGCGCCTGACGGGCACCGCTGAACAGGGTGTGGGCCAGCACATCGCCGGTATAGCGCGACAGCTCCTCCTCCCAGTCGATATCCAGCTCACCCAGCAGCACGCTGAATGCCTGTACCAGCTGGGGATCACCGCTCAGATCCAGCTTCTCCTCGCGGATATAGCGGGTCAGGGCGGAAGGGTCTTTCAGCAGACCGAGGGCGGTCAGGGAGAGACTGAGCACCGCATCGGCCTCCCCTTCATGCAGGGCCAGCACATCCAGCCGACGCTCGGAGAAGACAAACCAGAGCGGCTTGAGTTCACGCAGCTCCAGCTTGAGCACCTTGCCCACCAGTTTGCGCAGCCGCTCCGGGCTCTGTTTGTCCAGCGCCAGCAACTGGTTGAGGCTGGTTTCGATCACCGCGGTGACCATGGCATCCATCGGCATAGGCAACCTTAAAACTTGTAACCGCGGTGCAGGGCGACCACACCCTGAGTCAGATTGAAGTACTCCACCTGCTCGAAACCGACATTTTCCATCATGCCAGCCAGGGTCTGCTGATCCGGGTGCATGCGGATGGACTCTGCCAGATATTTGTAGCTTTCACTGTCGTTCGCGACAATTTCGCCCATTTTCGGCAGCAGTTTGAAGGAGTAGAGGTCATAGAGCTTGGCGATCACTTCACTGACCGGCTTGGAGAACTCCAGCACCAGCAGACGGCCACCCGGCTTGAGCACCCGGAACATGGAGGCGAGCGCCTTGTCCTTGTCGGTGACGTTGCGCAGACCGAAGCCGATGGTAATCACGTCGAAGTGGTTATCCGGGAAGGGGAGCGCCTCGGCATTGGCCTGCACGTAGGAGACGTTGTTGGCGACCCCCAGATTGCGCAGCTTGTCGCGGCCCACTTTCAGCATGGAGTCGTTGATATCTGCCAGCACCACCTGACCGGTCTCGCCGACGATGCGGGAGAACTTGGCGGTCAAGTCACCGGTACCACCGGCCAGATCCAGCACCTTCTGGCCCTTGCGCACACCGGAACAGTCGATGGTGAAGCGCTTCCACAGGCGGTGGATGCCGAACGACATCAGATCGTTCATCAGATCATACTTGGCTGCCACCGAATGGAAGACACCTGCTACCAGAGTTTCCTTCTCGGTCGCGGCCACGGTTTTAAAGCCAAAATGCGTTGTCGTTGCTTGTTCTGACATCCCTTAAACACCCATAGAGCAAAGAATGGCCGCCAGTTTACCAGAGCCACTGGCGTCCGGACACCTTAAACCCGGCTCGCAACCAACTGCATGCCCAGCACCACCATGGCCAGACAGAGGAAGAGATTGAGACCGATATTGAGCAGCGCTTTCAGATAGGCCCCATGTTGAGCCAGCACTACCGTATCGAGGGCAAAGGAAGAAAACGTGGTCAGGGCACCGAGGATCCCCACCATCAGCAGCGGCTTCATCGGGTGTTCTACCACATGACCATGACTGATGAGGGCGAATGCCACCCCCATGATGAAAGAGCCCACCACGTTGACCACCAGAGTCCCGTAAGGAAAGTGGCGCCCCAGCAGCAAGGCCATCAGTTCGGCAATCCCAAAACGAAGGCAGGCGCCGATGGCTCCGCCGGCAGCAACAAATAACCAGGTTTGCATGGAGTCACTCCCTCAGGATAAGGCCGCCATTATGCGCAATGGCAGCCCTTGTGCCCAGAGGCGGAACTAATCGCCACACTCCCTGATTGAAAACTCAGCGGCGAAAATCGATCGGCTCCGGCTTACCCAACAGCACCTCGGTTTGTGCAGGACGGGTCTGGGCGATCACCTTGCCATGGCGGATCGAATAACGCACCGGCACCTGACGACGCACCGCATCGAAGCCATTGTCGGCGGGCAGGATCAGCAGGTTGGCCGGTTTGCCCACCTCGATACCGTAGCGATCCTGCACGTTCAGGGTGCGGGCGCTGTGGCTGCTGATCAGCTTCAGACCGTCGTTGATCTGCTCGTAGCCCATGATCTGGCAGACATGAAGCCCCATATGCAGCACCTGCAACATGTTAGCGGTGCCCATGGGATACCAGGGATCGAACACGTCGTCATGGCCGAAGCAGACGTTGATGTTCGCCTCCAGCATCTCCTTCACCCGGGTGATGCCACGGCGCTTGGGATAGGTATCAAAGCGCCCCTGCAGGTGAATGTTCACCAGCGGATTGGCCACAAAGTTGAGGTCTGCCATCTTGAGCAACCGGAACAGACGGGAAGCATAAGCTCCGTTGTAGGAGTGCATGGCGGTGGTGTGGCTGGCAGTGACTCGATGACCGATACCACGCTCGTAGGCAAGGGTCGCCAGCGTCTCGATAAAACGGGACTGCTCGTCATCAATCTCGTCGCAGTGAACATCCACCAGAACCTGATACTTCTCGGCAAGATCGAAGATGTAATGCAGACTTTCGACCCCATATTCCCGGGTAAACTCGAAGTGGGGTATTGCTCCGATCACGTCGGCCCCCAGCTGGAGCGCCTCCTCCAGCAATGCCTTGCCATTGGGATAGGAGAGGATCCCCTCCTGCGGGAAAGCGACGATCTGCAGCTCCACCCACTCCTTCATCTCTTCCCGCACCTCCAGCATCGCCTTCAGGGCAATCAGATTGGGGTCGGAGACATCAACGTGAGTACGCACAAACTGGATGCCGTTGGCGATCTGCCACTTCAGTGTCTGGATGGCGCGCTGTTTCACATCCTCATGGGTCAGCAGCGCCTTGCGCTCGGCCCAGCGCTCGATCCCCTCGAACAGGGTGCCGGAGAGGTTCCAGCTCGGTTCGCCCGCTGTCTGGGTGGTATCGAGGTGAATATGGGGTTCGATAAAGGGAGTGATAGCCAGACCACCCTCCCCGTCCAGTACCCGACCAGCTACGGCATGTTCGTCATGGGGTTCGATGGCGGTGATGACCCCATCCTGACAGCGGATCTGCCACAACCCTTCCCGATCGACAAAACGAATATGTTGAATCAGCATTTGCTAGCTTCCTGTACCAGAACCGGCCGCTGGGTGAGGCGAACCAGAATGAAATAGGTGAAAGCGGCGCCCAATACCGCGTTGAGTGGCACTATGCCCGGCAGCCACTTGCCGACAGCTACCCCGACTGCCGTGGCGACCAGCGCCTGCCAGCGCACCGTCTCGAATTGCTGATCGGCAAACTGACGGTAACGCTCGCGATTGAGCAGGAAATCCATGATGATAATGCCACCGATCGGCGGAATTGCCGTACTCAAAAAGGCCAGCCAGCCGACAAAGTTGTTGTAGAGCCAGAGGGCGCAAGCCGTTCCAATCAGGCCGTTGATCACGCTGAGCGGCTTGCTCTTGAGACCCGTTATGTTGGCAAAACCAAGACCGGATGCGTAGAGGGCGTTGTCGTTGGTGGTCCAGATATTGAGGCCCAGTACCAGAATGGCGGGGATCAGCAGCCCCTGCATCAGCATCACTTCCGAAATATCAGCCTGACCGGTCACCGCCGCGCCAGCTGCACCGAAGATAAACATCAGAGTGTTGCCCAAAAAAAACGCCACCATGGTAATCATGACGGCGCCCCAGGGTTTGCGACCAAATCGGACAAAGTCGGCGGTCAGAGTTCCTGCACTGATAAAGGAACCGACCACCATGGTCAGCGCCGTGGTGAACTCGATGGGATTGGTCGGTTGCACCTGCTGCAACGCCGCCATGCCACCGGTCGAGGTCACCGCCAGCCAGACAGAGTAACCACCGAGCAGCGCAATGGCCGGCACGGCCACAAAGCTCAGCACCATCAGAGCGGAAATGCCGAAGTAGACGGTCACCGTCATCAGAATGCCCGAGATGGCGATCAGCCAGTTCACATCGATGCCGGTCGCCTTCTGTACCGGCAGCGCAAACATTGCCACACCAACGCCGAACCAGCCAACCTGAGTGCCACCCAGCAGCAGCGAAGGCAGCCAGGAACCTTTCACCCCAAAGGAGTAACGGGCCAGCAGATGGGTAGAGAGACCGGTTGAAGCACCGATATAACCGAGACAGGCGGTGTAGATCCCCAGCAGCAAGTTGCCGATCAGTACCGCCTTGATGAAGTCATCGAACACCAGCCCGGTACCGAGCGCCCCGCCGGTCCACATGCTGGCAGAGAAGAAGGTCAGGCCGAGCATCACCAGCATCAGCGACAGCACACCTTTGCGCCCCTTGGCGGGAACCGCCCCCAAACAGTATTCGTTATCCTGCGCCATGCTCTCTCTCCACGTAATAGGCAAAACGCGCCGGATTTTACATGTAAAACGTTTTACGTCAATCAAACCACGATGAATATCTGGAAATTAATAGGTTTTGTGGTCAAACGAACCACAAAAATGGAGAGAGATGGAGAAGTATGAAACCCTGAGAAATGGGGATCAGCAGAGAATATGGTGACATTTATCCGAGAGACAAATGCAAAAAAGCCTCCCTTTTCAGGGAGGCTTTTGCTTTCATGGTGCTGATACCCAGAGTCGAACTGGGGACCTCATCCTTACCAAGGATGCGCTCTACCAACTGAGCCATATCAGC
>NZ_JAPDBM010000043.1:0-42633 GCF_027705265.1 Aeromonas sp. QDB11
CTCCTGCATGGAGACGCGATTAGATCACAGACGATCTGCCTGTTCAAATTTCATTAACAAAGTGCGATCCCGCCCTGTCATAACCATGGGGGCTATAAACCAACTCGGGCACCACCCGCAGCCGGTTGGCTTGATAGCGAGCCAGCAGTTCTGGATTCAAGTCATGATCAGGCTTGAAGCTGGCGACCTTGAGTCGATGGCCGCGATCTTCAATCTGGTTACGCAGCAACCACAGGGTTCCCCCTTCGCTGCGTTTCAACTGACGTACCGCACCATCCAGCAGGTGGCGTTCCGGCTGCTCGCCGTAGGTCTTGCAGAATTTCTGCCACCCATCAGGCTGGCTATCTTGCACAAAGGCGATCAAGTCTTCCGGATAGAGTGCTCGCTCTTTGTCGTAGTGAGACGACTCACCCACCAGCCAGCCCGAAGCAGCCAGCTGTTCGATAATATGGTCTTGAAATGCCTTTTCCCGTGCTTTGTTATCCATTGTTATTCCAGTCATAAATAAAGATGGTCAACCAATATCGCTTAATCGTTCCTTCCCCAAGCGTCGTATTCCATGTTTGACAAACCATAAGTGCCGTGCCGAATTTTGGCTTGTGGTTTACCAAATCGGCCGATCTCTTCAGGTGCAGCGGTACGTGCCAAATAAGCGGCAATATCGGGATCGTGACAGGTATTTGGCAGCTTCACACCTGATGCACCCACAGGCCTTTTCGGGCAGCGTTGTTCCAGATGCTGTTTGTATTTCTTTTTACCAACGCTGACTTTGCAGTAAGGACAGATACATTGGCCCGGTGCAGCCTGGGACAACGAAGGGGCTGCCACCTCTTTCTGACTTTGGGTTGCGATAGAGGGATGCATCTTTTTGATATGTTTGTTGAGGTTCTTTTTGCCGACCTCAGTTTTGCAGTGCGGGCAAAGCATTCGGTCATTCGCAATAGGTGCCAAACTCTTGCTTTTTCTCGCTGCTGCTTTCGCCTTTTGGCTCTTTTCGCACTCCACTAGATGCTGCACTAACTGGGCGGGATCTACCGGTCTTTGGCAAAACTTACACTTTTTCGGAACAAACGCAGCAGAGCTAATGCTGGGTTTCATCGGCCCTAATCGGGGGGCAAACGTCCGCGGCTCACGAGTGGTGAGTGGTATTGGTTCGTTATGACTGGGAGAAAGCTCTCGGCGAGCGGCTTTCCAATTGTGTTTGGTCACCAAGTGGACAAACAACTCATCCTCGCGAACAACCTGTTGGCATTGATTGCAAACCAGCTCCCGTATCATCGCATCCCTCTCTACTCAACTAATCAACTCGTATGCCCATCACGACAACGTCTCAATCGCCTTGTCCATGGTCACTTTCAGCAAGGGCCAGTCGTGTGACCAAAAATGCTGTAGCTTCTTGCTGATCTGCTTTGTGCATTCCTCCTCGTCAGGGTCATCGCCAAGGTACTTTTTATCGAGCAAAGGCAGTGAATAAACTTGGCTCCATTGTTGGCTGTGTCGTAGTTTTCTCTTCGCCAGAGAAGCAACCTCGCTCTGCTCTACGCAGTTAAACAGATGCTCTCGTAATGCCGCATCACTGCTTGGGCCAATCAGCAGTTTCAGCACCAATTTGTCGGTATCGCTAAAAATCTCAAACAACACCACACGACCACTCTTGGTCCAGCCAGATGACAGCATTCCTTTACCATCATCCCAAGGTAAGTAGGCGTAGCGTACTAATGACCGGGTCTCACTATCGATCTCCCAACCGTGCTGCTCTGCAACAAGAGCGATAACATCTTTCGCCCAATCCCGGCGCTCGGTTCGGCCATCGCCATCAGCAGGTCTGTGCTCAAAAATCAGATCCAGGGCTTTCTGGTGCTTCTTGTAAATGCGGCGGCAGAGCTCCGCAATCTCGGTATCTTCCATAAAATATCGCTTGAATAGGGTGATGTAGTGCTCAATGCCGATACGGGCTGATGGCGGGATCTGGTGGCCATAATCGGTGACCAGTTCGCTCAGGCATTCAATTACCTGGGCATAGCTCAGGTTTAACCAGCCATTACGACTGGCCTCGCTGCCGTCAAGAGTCAAGAAGACAAAGACCTTGCGATGCTCGGGATAGCGGCGATGTACGGTCTGCTCATAACGTTCCAGCTGATTGCCATGCTCACCGGCATCAATCTTGTTCTCGATAACAAAGACCTGACGGTTTTGCTCGCTCACCAGCAGTAGATCGATACGATCTTGCTCGCGAAATACCTGCAGGTCGTCGTAATCGCAGAGATCGATATCTAGCAGAGAGACTTCGCCACCACGCCGATCCGGCAAGTCATAGAGCAACCTTGAAAGCAGCGACTCAAAGAAGTGAGAGCCCAAACCATGAGGCTCGCGGGGATTGAAGAGAGTGCCGAGAAAATGGGAGTGGCGGATCTCCTGACGCACCATCCCCATCGCTTCAAACAGATTGAACTCGGAGACCATCCCCCCCAGCTTATCGAGCTCCTTGCTATCGAAGATCAGCTCGGTCAGCCAGCGGTACTGCTCGTCATTGCTGGCTGGAGCAATGGCATCAGTCGCCTCGGTTGGCGGCATTGAACTCACGCTGCAGCCTCTTCTGCTGGCGGTGTCCAGCCCCGCAGATCGATCTTGCCGGTCACAGCGGCGGAGATCAGGGCGATGCGGCGTTCTTTTAGTAACTCAACTTGCCTGAAGGCAATATCCTGCCCTTTATCATAAAGACATAGTTGCCCAGATACATATATCTCCACTTTTCTCTGTTCATCTAGTGGGGGCACAGGAATAAACATCTCCCTTATGTGGTCTTGACCAATATTAGGATCTTTTCTAGTACCTTCAGCTGAAGCCATCCAAAAGGGTCGATAATATTCAGCAAACAAATTTAAATATTCAGGTAACAATCTGGAGTTTGGCAACACAGCACAAACTGCTTGGTTTGTTGTTGCAAGAGTTTTCAACAATGCATGTTTCCCAATACTTCCTGCGCCACCATACATTGAGATAAGCACACTTCCTATTGGTAGAAGTGTACAAGCAGTGTCTTTAATTGCCCTTTCGGTTATTTTCACTGGAACATCAATCAGTGTGCCATTGTTTAAGTCCGTAGTTCTAACCCACGGATACTCACCACCATCATAATACTTTTCTGGTTCAGAGGTATTCGGTGTTGACCCACTTGTAGTTTGAGCCACCCACTTCAACTTTGTTAGTTGCCAATGCTTCGGTACTTGGCCGAGCCACTCGATGCCGGAGTCTTTCATGGGGGCATCGGGGTTCAGTCCCTTGGTGACGGCGTGGGAGATCACCGCCTGCTGCTTCTCTTTCAGCAGTTCGATCAGCCGCTGCTGCTTGGCAATAAGTTGATCAATCCGAGCGGTTTCGTAGTCAAGGAATTCAAAAATCTTACTCTGCTCCTGTTTGCTGGGTAGCAGTAGTTCAATCAACTTAAATTCATCAGGATCTAAATCCCACTGATTTACTCTAATCCCCTTTGAACGACTCATATACTGAGTGATATAAATTGGGTTTCTCAGCAGGTAATGAACATATCTCGGGTGTGCCAACTCAAATAATTTATTGTTTGGCTCGTAGACAAAGTATGCAGGGCTAATGATCCCCTCATACTCCGAGATTGCGATGGAACCTTGCCAGGCCTTCATCTTATTCATAACCAAGTCGTTAGGACGAACCAGTTGATATGGCGCAAGATCATCCGATTCTTTATTATTATTGTCATCTCGGCTGGATTTTGGAATAACACCATAATCTCGATATACGGAGAGCAACTCTTTCTCGCTATGCCCCGTTCTCTTGATACGTGAAAACAACCGGCCCACCGGAATAGTGAGCCACTCGTTCGGAATATATTCCAACCACTCCACTCCCGAATCCTTATATTTCGGATAAGGATGATACTTGCCAGCCAACTCTTTCTGCTGGGTTTCCACTGCCTGACTCATGAATGCACCTCCGCCAGCAGCTGCATAATCTCTTTGGCAACAGCATCGAGATCTGCATCGATAGCCGCCAAATCGCGGGGCGGCTGATACTGGTAGAAGTGGCGGTTAAAGGGGATCTCGTAGCCAACGATACCTACCTGCCCGTCCAGCGGGTCGGTCTTACTAGTGTCGATCCAGGCATCCGGCACATGGGGCAGCACCTCACGCTGCAGATATTCGTAAATGTCTTCCCCCAGCGGCACATTTTCGTTATCCCGCAGATCCGGGTTGGCTTCAGGCTCACCTTTGCTTTTACACACTTCGGCGGCGTCATCCTGCTCAGCCAGATGGTTCACCAGCAGCTTAAAGGCCGGTGCTGGCAGCTTGGCCTCACCCAGCAGCTTGGTCAGCTGCTTTTTGAACTTGTCGCGGGAGAGCAACTTGGCTTCTGGGAACTGGCCCAAGGCAGTCACGATGGCGGACTGCAAAGTGCCATCGAGCTTGGCCCATCCTTTGTCGGCAGTGAGGCTGGCAAGGCGCTCGGCATCCTGCGGATAGAACGCCAGTTTCAGCGGCCGCTCGATGGTCAGGCGGCGATAGCCAAAGGCCGTGGTGGGGAAGATTTTGGCGATCGTACTCTCTTCGTAGCGGCTGTAGAGGCTAACGATCTCGCTTAACGCCTCATCGCTCAGCTGCTTGCGTTTGGAACCCAACGATTTACGCATCGGGCTGTGCATATCGCTGGCATTGATCAGCAGCACCTTGCCCTTACGCTCGGCCGGTTTGTGGTTGGAGAGCACCCAGATATAGGTGGCGATGCCGGTGTTGTAGAACATATCGGTGGGCAGGGCCACCAGCGCATCCAGCAGGTCGTGCTCGAGGATATAACGGCGGATCTCGCTCTCGCCACTGCCTGCCCCACCGGTAAAGAGCGGTGAGCCGTTGAGGATAATTCCGATCTTGGAGCCCACACACTCGGCCGAGGGTTGCTGCATCTTGGCGATAAGGTGCATCAGGAACAGTAAGGAGCCGTCAGATACCCGTGGCAAGCCTGGGCCAAAGCGGCCGTTAAAGCCCAGCTTGGTCGATTCATCCCGCACCTGTTTTTCGACCTTTTTCCAGTCCACCCCGAATGGCGGGTTAGAGAGGCAGTAATCGAAGGTCTTGAAGGGCAGCTGATCATCGGAGAGGGTATTGCCCAGCTTGATGTTGCTGATCTCCTGCCCCTTGATCAGCATGTCGGCCTTGCAGATGGCGTAGGACTCGGGGTTGAGCTCCTGACCGAAGGTGGCCAGCCGTGCGGCGGGGTTCAGTTCGTGCAGATACTCCATGCCGCAAGAGAGAAAGCCACCGGTCCCCGCGGTGGGGTCATAGATGGAACGCACAATGCCCGGCTTGCCGAGAGCCTCATCATCACCGGCAAACACCAAGGAGGTGGTGAGCCGCACGATATCGCGAGGGGTAAAGTGCTCACCGGCTGTCTCGTTGGAGCTTTCCGCAAAGCGGCGGATCAGCTCTTCAAACACCAGACCCATGTGGTAGTTGTCCACCGCTTCCGGGGAGAGATCCACGTTGGCAAAGGAGCGAACCACCTTGTAGAGCAGGTCGGCATCTTCCAGCAGGTTGATGCTGGCATCGAAGTTGAAGTGCTCGAAGATCTCACGAGCATCCTTGGAGAAAGCCCGCACGTAGGCATCTAGGTTATCACCCACATGGGTTTCACCCAGCTTGGCCAGTTCCAGCGGGGAGCTGTTGTAGAAGGCGTGGCCGCTGGCATTGAGCAGCAGCTTCTCTTTGGCCAGCTCCGGCATGGCTTTGGTGGTATCTACCATGGCCAGCACCTGGGCCTTGCTTGGTGCAAGCACACACTCAAGACGACGCAGTACGGTAAAGGGCAGGATGATGCGGCCATACTGGGACTGTTTGAAATCACCGCGAAGCAGGTCGGCAACCGACCAGATCAGGCTAGCCAGGGAAGAGATATTGGTGGTCATTGGGATTCTCAAAACATGGGGAACTGCCGAGGCATATTCAGGACCAAACGGAAATGCGGGCAGTTTACCACAGGGGACTGGCTATGGGCGTGATCCCAACCGTTATCCTCAACCCTTTCTTCCCCACTTTGGTCACCAAACCGAATACCCTGCCGTATTTTCATACTGACACGCCGATTTTGTGCTGACCTACATCCCCATTAACAAAGCGAAATCAGCCTTAAAAGACATACCCTCTGCCGATTTTTGGGCTGATTAAGAGAACCTTTCATTTAGTTAACCACATGAAAAAGTTAAGAAATATGCTTAAAAACTGGCACATAAACCTGAGGGCTTACATCTCGTTTTGGCACGGGGAGAGTGTCGAATACATGGATAAAGCAGAAGGGACTCATAGGTGTAAGTTGAGGGGCTTCTACGGCTAAACCCTTACCCTAACTAGAACGCTGCATCTCGTTTTTGTATATGCAGCTTTTTTGAAGCCGAGCGAAGAAGGCTAGGATTATCAAATCTGACCTCAAATTGCAAACCCTCCGTTTCGGAGGTTTGATCTCAAAAACAGTATAAAGGCAGCAAAAGCAATGCTTTCACTCTTGTTGTGTATCCATCCCTGAGTATATTTCGACCTTGTGTTGGGTAATTTACGTCCCCGTGGCCATGAAGCCAGCTCCCATGATGGATTCCTGGTGGCCACTACCTCAGCATCTGGCAACCCTTTGTTCGAACGTAGACGGACCGCCGATCAGCCTTTGAGATGGCAGATCTAGCCAGTCAAACAATGAGTTATTAATTGATTGTCAAACTGGAGAGAAATCATGTCTCAACATACAAATTGCGATCTCGAGTTCGCTTTGGCCGAAGCTGGCTACCCGCTCAACTTCGAACTTGCCGATATCAAGGCTAAATTCTCTATTCTTGATGTCACTTCAGCCCTTACAGGGCAAGACGTAGAACAACTTGGTGAGATCTATCGACTGGATGATCGCAGTTGCCCACTGTGCGGACATAACGATTGTTTCACCTTATATCCTGAAACAAATAGCTTTCACTGTTTTAGCTGTGAAGAGAATGGTGATGTCCTCGACCTCATCGTCAAATACAAGCAAGCCCCAAATGTCTACGATGCTGCTCGCCTGCTGCTACTGGGAGAACTGGAGGCTAGTCCCACTACACCCAAGGTCGTACCTTTGGAACAACCGGTCTACACAGCTCCACCAGCTCGCCTGCAGGAGCTATTCAATCTGGCTGCCCGCCACTATCAAACTCGTCTGGACATTGAGGAGCTGGTGGAACTCCGTGGCCATTCTGAGGAGGTGCTAGTAGGGCTGGACATCGGTTTCTCCGGTGGCCTGAACAAAGCGTTGCGGGATGCTGGCTTTTCCCAAGAAGAAAGGCTGGCATCCGGTCTGGTCAAGCCCCGCAAGAATGCCCCTGACCAACTTCATGACTTCTTTCCGAGCGGTGTCTATGTGTTCCCGCACTTCGACCGCAACGGACAAGTCAGTCGCTTCACCTTCAAGGACCCAAACAAGCAGCACCAGTTCCAACTGCCGAGCCGAAACTGGCTTAACGGGGTTCAGTTCTACGGGGAAGAGAGTCTAAATGCCCCCGGCCCTGTCGCCCTGGTCGAGGGAGAGAATGACCGGCTGTCGCTGGTGGATGCCGGTTGGCCAGGTCCCGCACTAGCAACCATCGGGACACTGTCACAGGCCCAGTTGGAATGGCTTGGACGTGAACTGGCCGACCGAGATGTCATGACCTTCTTCGACACTGACGAAGCTGGCGACAAGTACCGCACCAAGGTGGCTCGGCTCGGCCTCAAACTGACTCAGGTCAAACTGCCAGATAGTGTGAAGGACATCGACGAGTATCTGCACGGCGACAATCCACTCCCTCTGCAGGAGCTGGTAGCAGCATTTACTCTGAGAGAACCTGTAGTTGAAGCCACGGGTACACAAGATGATGATCTGCAACCAGAATCCGTCACTATTGTCCCCCGTCAGTCCATCTTGGCAGTCGAGTTCCACGACAGCCGAAACGCTGAACGGCTTGTTGAACTATGCGGCCATGACCTCAAGTATGTGCCCGAGTTTGGCAGTTTCCTCTGTTTCAATGGGACCTACTGGGAACTAGACAACCAAACCCCTTTGCTCATGGCCAAACAAGTAGGAGAAGAACTCCACCAGATTGCAAAGCAGCTACTCGATACAGCCAAAGAGAAGGATGACGAGAAGGCTATGGAATGGGGCAAGATGGTTCGCAGCTATGGCACCCGTTGCCTCAGTCGGGCGAGCATCCAGAACATGCTGGAGTTAGCCAAACCGATGCTGCAGATAAAACTCGCCGAGCTCAACGCCAACCCCATGCTACTTGGTGTCGGTAACGGGGTTATCGATCTGAACTCTGGATGTTTCCTTGCTGCTCGCCGAGCCCATTTGCTGACCAGTGCCAGCCCTGCTGTCTATATCTCGGGGGCTACTTGTCCACGCTGGGAGCAATTCATCAGTGAAATCACCTGTGGAGATACCGAACTGGCCACCTTCCTGCAACGCTGTGTGGGCTACTGGATAACGGGCCGTACCGACGAGCAATTGTTGTTCTTCCTCTATGGTAATGGCTGTAATGGTAAGAGCACCTTCATGTCGGTCATCCAGCAACTGCTCGGGGACTATAGTCGGCAGATCAACAGTAACGTCTTGCTATTTAACCGCAATGCCAGCACCGGCCCGAACCCATCGTTGACCAAGCTGGTGGACGCCCGACTGGTAGTAGCTAATGAGCTACCAGAGGGCTCTCGCATGGATGAGAACCTAGTGAAAGCCATGACGGGTGACGACATCATTGTCGCTCGGGCCCCTTATGCCAAGAGCGAGATGGAGTTCCGTCCCCGCTTCTCACTTGTAATGGTGGGGAACCACAAGCCTGTGATCCGGGATACCAGTCCCGGCATGTGGCGACGGATGATGATGATCCCCTTCAATGCAGCATTTACGGGAGAGCAATTAGACCCGTACTTGATGCAGAAGCTTCAGGATGAACTGCCAGGTATCTTGAACTGGGCCATCCAAGGCACCCAGATGTGGCTGGCACAAGGGCTGAAACGGTCGATGCCAGCAAGCATCAAGGCCGATGTCGAGAGCTACCGTGCCGAATCCGATCTGGTGGGAAGCTTTTTGGAAGAGTGCACTCAGCCAAGCAGTGACTACAAGTGCACAATGGACGAGATCTACGCTTCTTTTAGCCGCTGGGCTCAGCAGAACGGAGAGTGGACCATGAGTAAAATCATCCTCAAGAAAAAACTTGTGGATAAGGGGTTCGAAGCAACACGCTACCGTAACAAGGCTGCAATTATTGGGATTGTGTTACGGGATGATGCATTTGATGCTTATCCAAGTGCATCCCCCACGCTCCGTCTTGCATCAAATCAATAATATTTTCGGGGCCTGCGGGCCCCTTTTCGTTGTCGGTTATGGTCCACATCACTACCCCATACTGAGGCGGTACTCCGTGATCCTTCACCGTCATAACGTAAGCTATGGAAATCTGTATCGATGGGATGATTGTTGCTAAACCATCATTGCTATATCAATTTAGGTTCGGCGTGTGCGATACCAAGTCACTCCACCTGTGGGAGATAGCCGCTTGTCTACTTCGAAGAGCTGGGAACAATGAATGACCTCCCGCCAACTACTACATCCGTACAGCTTTGGAGATAAGTCTGGCCACCGTTGACCAATGCTATAAATGGCTTCGTTTAACTGTACCCAGCCGTTCTTGGCTAAGGAATGCTCTGCAAATTTTAGCTGTTGGATAATGGTGGTATTTTCCCAATTCTCGACAGGTTCACCCGGGATGATGCCGTACAAATAGAGACTCTCTCCGACAGGTGAGTTAATAAATTCAAGCAGTCTCTTCTTACTTTCTTCAAAAGCGATCAGGAGGGATTGTAGCGTATCCCTATTGCTCTTGATGGTGCTTGCTGCAGTAGACAGATAACTGATTGCCTCTTGGCAACTGGCCTCCGAGTTCAACGTAAAGCGTGACAGGAAATGATGCACCAGCTCATTTCGCAACTCGACCAATTGTTTGAGCTTTTCGCTCATCCATTCCCCGTCTTCCAGACCAACGCTGATGCTGATGTACGCTCGGTTGTGTAGGGCATCATCAATTTCTTGCTCATCGCCCAGCGTAATTCTCTGGCTCCACTGACCAACCAAATGCCCCAGCGTCTTTCCAACTAAAAACTGGCGATAGCGTTCAATGTTGCCAACCAGCTCATCCGAAAATCCGCTCACCTTCATAGTGGGCAGGGCTGCTTTGAGCATCAATTCAAACTGCTGTAGCTGGAGGAGACATCGCCCGTACTCCAACGCAATTTGCTCTTTCAAGTCATTCAAATCAGATTGTGCCGTGTCAGGCCTATTGTGTTCCAACGGAGCTCTTCCTTGTGCTCATTAGCATCCAGCTAATAGTGGCTATTTGAGTTGAAGTACCTATTAGATGTTCACCAATGTAACGCGTTCATAGTGCAGCTTCGATAGCGGCTTGTAACTTCTCAACTGCTACCCCACCACCATATCGGTCATAACTGATCGCTCCGTTGGTATGACCCAAGATCGCGGCAGCAAATTGAAGAGGAATACCTTTATCTTTCAGAATTGTCGCTACCGTATGTCTCAAACTGTGGAAATCTTTAGGCACCGGCCGGTTGCGGCTGAACCACTGCCCCCAAAGGTGGCTGTAGCCGTCTTGGCGATGGGGCAGTTCGACGAAGAGCCTTCCCCCCACCCTCTCTTGCACAAATGCTAGGAAGCCAGCCTCCAGCACCGCCGAATGGATCGGAATGAGCCGTTTGCTGTTGTCTGTCTTGAGCTTCTGGTCTGGTCTACCTGCCTGCACTTTGATACACCAGATGTTATCCACCAGCACAACATCATCGGCATAGAGCTGGCAGATCTCGTTGGCTCGTGCCCCCGTGTAGAGCCCCAACAGGGCTATCCAGCGGCGATAGGGCTCCTGCCTTTTCGCCCATTGGACGAACCTCTGCCTCTCCTCCATCGTGTAACCACTTCTGGCCTTGGTCTCTTTGACCCGCTGCAACTTGAGCCCAGCGAAATGGTTGACGATCCCCTCCTGATGGTTAGCCAGCCAGCTAAACAACAGGGAGAGCTTCTGGAGGTACTTGTTGATGGTGGCCGGACTCTTACCCGAGTTCAGTAGCCCATCCTTGAACATGACCACGTCAGCCTTGCTGTAGCCGGTCACAGGGCGATCCCCCAGTGCCTCGATAAAGGAGCCGAGATAGTTTTTCTGGTTCTTTCGCTCTTTGGGAGCCCAGGATAGGGCCTTCTCCTTCTGATAGCGGTCACTCAGGACTGACAGGAGCGAAGCAAGCGGTTTAACCGCCCGAGCTACCGGCTTGGTGCTCGATTGATTTGGTGGGGTCTCTGATGCCTCAGCAGGCTCAACGCCAGATTTCGGTCTGGAACGCACGCAGGCAAGCAACTGGGCAACCTTGCTTCGTGCACAAAGCTTGTCTCGGGTATGGAGGGATTTTTTGATCTCTTTACGACGACCACAGGGGAGCGTGGTGACTTTCCGGTAATACCAGATGCCGTGGGGACTGAGCCAGAGATTCATCGATGAGCTCCTCGTCGTCCACACAAAGTGGATGACCAAGGGCTTTAGGAAGCTAACTTATTGAATTGCAGAAACAAGTGGTGGCCCTACCAGCCACATCCCGGCACTCGAGTCCCCCGCCTTGGCTGCTACCTTCCGGTCCTGACCAGGTTGACGAGTTATCAATGCGAGAGGACCAATAGGACCACCGGCGAGGAGAATAGGCAAACTAGCCTCTCAATGCAATGGCTTTCTGCCCTCCAACAGTTCGTTTGCCTTATTTTTCAACAATCTGCCGAATGAATCAGCTAAACAGCATAAATTTGGCACCGACCAGCAGCATCAGCAGGGCAAATGCCTGCTTGAGGCGTTTTGGTGACAGGCGGTGTGCCAGCTTGGCGCCAATGCGGGCGAACTGGGTACTGGTCAGCACAATGCCCAGCAGAGCGGGCAGATAGATGTAGCCAACACTCCACTCGGGCAGATCGGCATGATCCCACCCCGCATAGAGGTAGCTCAGGCTCCCCGCCAGGGCGATAGGCATGCTGCAAGCCGCAGAGGCCGCCACCGCATTGCGCATCGGCACCGAGTTCCAGCTCAGATAAGGGACGGTGAGCGAGCCACCGCCAATGCCAAACAGCGCCGACATCCAGCCGATAAGGGTGCCGGCGATGCCTGTGCCGAGCGGCCCCGGCATATGGCGCTCCGCTTTGGGCTTGAGGTTGAGCCCCATCTGCAGCGCCATGCTCCAGGCGAAACAACCGATGATGACATTAAGGGTGCTGGTACTGAGCAGATTGGCAGTCATGCCACCAAGCCAACCCCCGATCAGCATGCCAGCGCCGAGTCGGCGGATCATCACCCAGTCGACGGCGCCCGCCTCCTGATGGGCTCGCAACGAGCTGAAACCGGTGAAAATCATGGTGGGCAGCGAGGTGCCGAGAGCCAGATGGGTGATGATGTCCGGGTCGACGCCCTGGGCGTGAAAGGTCATGACCAGCACGGGCACAATGATGAGACCGCCGCCGATCCCGAACAGTCCCGCCAGCATTCCGGCGAATGCCCCCAGCAGGAGGTAACCCATAAACAGCATAAAAATTCCTGTCTTAAACGGAAAATGGCCACACCGGCCAGATAACAGATCAATATCAGCATGAAAAAAAAGAGATGGCGCGAGGGCCATCTCTTCATTGTGCCGGTTAGTGCAGTGGAATGGTACCGTCCATCACCTTGTAGAAGGCCAGCACGGCGCAGCCGAGCAGGGCCGCCGTCATCCCCTGCTCCAGCCGGTTAAGGCCGCGCAGACCGTGATGCTGACGCGCCTTCCAGTAGATGAAGATGCCCGGGCTATAGAGCAGCGCCACCAGCAGCAGGTATTCGGCACCGGCAGCATAGACCAGCCAGCAGCCGTAGACGGTTGCCAGCAGGGCCAATAGCAGATCACGCTTGCGCTGATGGGGTTGACCCTCATAGGTCTCCCCTTTCAGTGCTAGCTTCAGGCCATAAGCGCCGGAGAAGACATAAGGCACCAGCGCCGCCGAGGTGGCGATGTTGACCAGCGCCAGATAGGTGCTGTTCTGGAAGTAAATGATGATGAGGAAGGTCTGCACCAGACAGGTGGAGCACCACAGCGACACCTGCGGCGAGCCGTTCTTGTTCTCCTTGGCAAACCAGCCCGGGAACACGCCGGTCTTGCCTGCGATGTAGGGCACTTCCGCGGCCAGCACGGTCCAGCTCAGCAAGGCGCCCATCACCGACACTACCAGACCGATGTTGATAAGCCAGGCGCCCCAGGGGCCGACCACGGCTTCGAGGATCATGGCAGTCGAAGGGTTCTTGAGCGCCGCCAGTTGCGGCTGACTCATGACACCCAGAGAGAACAGGGTCACCATCACATAGAGCGTCAAGGCGCCGAGCAGCGCCAGCACGGTAGCGCGGCCCACATCCTTGCGATGACGGGCTCGGGCGGAGACCACCACGGCCCCTTCAATCCCGATAAAGACCCAGAGGGTCACCTTCATGGTGGACTTGACCTGATCCATCACGGAGCCCAGCTCCATGTTGTTCTGGCCCCAGATATCCAGGGTGAAGGTATCCATGTTGAAGGCCAGCAGGATCGCGACACAGAAGACGATGAGCGGCACCATCTTGGCGATGGTGGTGACGATGTTCACCAGCGCAGCGACCTGTACCCCGCGCAGCACCAGCGCATGCACCGACCAGATCAGGATGGACGCGAGAGTGATGGCGACCGGCGTATTGCCATCGCCGAAGATGATGTTGTCCGGCGTATCGAAGAAGTAGCTCAGGGCGCTGAACACCACGATGGCGTAGGAGACGTTGGCCAGCAACTGGCAGAGCCAATAACCCCAGGCGGCGTTGAAACCGATGAAATCGCCGAAACCGGCTTTGGCATAGCTGAAGATACCGCCATCGAGATCAGGGCGGCGCATGGAGAGGTTCTGGTAAACCAGTGCGAGACAGATCATGCCAAGGCCGGTGATGGCCCAACCCAGGGCGACCGCCCCGGCACTGGCATGCGCAGCAATGTTTTGTGGCAGACTGAAGACCCCGGCGCCGACCATAGAGCCGATCACCAGCGAAATGAGGGCGCCCAGCCCTAGTTTCTTGTCCATCTCAATCCTGTTTATTTAGGCGGCGGCAGAGCGTCCGTATTCATACTGCACGCAATATGGGAGGGGCTAGAAATCCTGACCCCGTGAAAAAGGCGGCAACTATATTGCATGACTATTCCGACCGCAATCCCTCGTCCCGTCAATCATGCACCGCCTTGACCGCGCGCAATTTTACAGCACTGACCCACATGGCCTGTGAGCTGGCTCAAATTAACCAAGACCCGTTGATATTTCTCATTTTTCTGCCAACGAGACCTGACTCGCATGGTCCCCATGCATCCCCATTCAGCCCCTTGCTGTATAAATAATCTGCATAAAAAAGCCCCGGTGGAAACACCGGGGCCCATGGTGTAAATCTCTATAAACGCAAACCGCCATCCAGTTCTATCATCCGTCCCGACAGATAGTCGTTGCCAAAAATAAAGCTCACCGTCTCGGCCAGCTGCTGCGCCTCGCCAAGGGTGCCGACCGGGATGGCCTGCTGCATCCGCGCCATCGCCTCCGGCTTCATCGCCGCCGTCATGTCGGTGGCAAATACCCCGGGGGCGATCCCCATCACCCGAATACCGTGACGGGCCAGCTCCCGCGCCCAGGTCACCACCAGCGAGGCAACCCCCGCCTTGCTGGCGGCATAGTTGCTCTGGCCGATATTGCCGGCGCGGGCGATGGAGGAGATGTTGATGATAACGCCCCCCTGCCCCCCATGCGCCATCAGCGCCGCCCCTTCACGACCGCAGAGGAAAGTTCCGGTGAGGTTGACGTCAATCACGCTCTGCCACTGGGCCAGCGTCATCTTCTCCACCAGCTCACCCTCTTTCACCTTGATCAGCATGCCGTCGCGCAAAATACCGGCGCAGTTGATGAGGCCATGCAGCACGCCAAAGCGCCCCTTGATGGCGGCAAAAACCGACTCAACCTCGACTTCGCTCGCCACATTGCAGACAAACAGCTCGCACTGGCTATCTTGATCGCACTGATCATTCTGACTGCGCACCATGGCGGCGGTCGCCTCCAGATCGGCGCGATTGATGTCGAGCAGCGCCAGCGTCGCCCCCTGTGCGCCCAGGGCCAACGCAATGGCCCGTCCCAAGCCACGTCCGGCGCCGGTAATAACGATGACCTTATCTTTGATATCCATCAATGCTCCTGTAGCTGGTCGAGGGGAGATGCTTTGAAGAGAGGTGGCCCGTCAGGCGGGATCCTGTTTATCGAGATAGAGTTCGACGATGCTGGAGAAATCCCGACTCCCCTGCCCCTGGGCGGCATGCAGGTTGAACAGGTTGCGCGCCAGCGCCCCCATGGGCACCGCACTGTGGCCATGCTCGGCCAGCGCCATGGCCAGCCCCAAATCTTTCACCATCAGGCGGGTCATAAAGCCCCCCTGATAGTTACGGGCGGCGGGCACATTCTCCATCACCCCGGGCCAGGGGTTGTAGCGCTCCAGACTCCAGTTGTTGCCCGAGCTCTTGCCCATGATGGTGGAGAGCACGGCGGGATCCAGCCCCTCCTTCACCCCGAGGGCCAGCGCCTCGGCGGTGCCCGCCATATGGATCGCAAGCAGCATGTTGTTGCACATCTTGGCGATCTGCCCTGCCCCCAGCGCCCCGGCGTGAAACAGGTTCTGCCCCATACAGGCGAGCAGAGGTTTTGCTGCCTCGAAATCCGCCCTATCGCCGCCGACGATAAAGGTGAGCGTCCCGGCGGCAGCACCGCTAACACCACCCGACACGGGAGCGTCGATAAAGCGCAAACCACGCGCGCGGGCCACCTCCCCGACCTGACGGGCAGAATCGACATCGATGGTGGAGCAGTCGATCACCAGTGCGCCAACCGGCAGGGCAGCCAGCAGATCCTGCCCGCCTCGCTCACCGGCGCTCTCGCCCAGCCAGAGGGCGCGCACATGCTCCCCCGCAGGCAGCATGCTGATCACCACCTCGCAGCCGGTCAGCGCCTCGCGGGCATCCCCCGCGGCGATGCAGCCAGCAGCAATGGCACGATCAATGTTTTCGGCAACCAGATCAAATACCTGCACCGTATGCCCGGCCTTGGCCAGATTGGCCGCCATGGGGCCCCCCATGTTGCCGAGCCCGATAAATCCTATCCTTGTCATCCCGCTTGCTCCTTGCGTTGCTGATGGCGGTGTGCGCCAGTTGCCAACCTGTTATTCCTTGCAGGTCAACGGATTGCTCCCCTGCGGCCAGCGGTAGAACTCGTCCAGCCACTCCCCCTCCGGTGGTAGCTGCTGCCAGCGGGGATCTTTATCCTTGTCGATCAGCAGTGCTCGCACCCCTTCCACAAAATCGCCCTTGAGCACGCAGTTGACCGAGAGGGTCAGCTCCTCGGCAAATACCTCGGCCAGGGAGTGGCGGCGAGCCTGCCAATATTGGCGCCACAAAATGGCGCGGCTGATGGGGCTGCCGGTGCGGCAGATCTGCTGCGCCTGCTGGAGCACAGCTTCATGTTCATCGAACTGGGCATCGAACAGTCGATCCAATACCCCTTGCAGCGCGCGCCCCGCCAGCAGGGCATCGATCCTCTGTTGATGGGGCAACAGCACTGGCGCTGGCAAGCGGGCCACCACCTCACGGTGCAACCCCCTCAGCAGCAGATCGATCTGCTCACGGGGATCACCATTGCCAGCCCAGTCGAGCACGGCGAGCCGTGACAGCAGCGCACTGCGCTCGCCACTGGCGATGGCGTGATCCGCCAGCCCAACCCCAAGGGCATCTGCGCCATTGAAGCGGGCACCAGTCAGACCGAGCCAGAGCCCGAGCCGCCTCGGCATCCGGCTTAAAAACCAGCTCGCCCCCACGTCGGGGTAGAGGCCGATGGTCACCTCCGGCATGGCGAACAGGCTTCGTTCGGTCACCACCCGAAAATCGGCTCCGGCAAACAGGCCAATGCCGCCCCCCATGCAGATACCGTCCGCCACGCAGATCAGGGGTTTGCGATAACTGTGGATGTGGTGGTCGAGCCGGTACTCCTGCTCGAAAAAGTCGCGGGCATAACCAAACAGTTCCGCCTCGCTCGCCTCCTGCTTGCGGTAATAGAAGGAGCGGATATCACCACCGGCACAAAATGCCTTTTCACCCGCCCCCTGCAGCAGCACACTGACGATGGCGGGATCCTGCTCCCAACAAGTCAGCGTCTGTTGCAGGATCTGGATCATCGGCAGGCTCAATGCGTTGAGAGACGCAGGGCTGTCGAGGGTCAACACCCCGATATGATGACCATCTTCGGTGGGATAGTAGCTAACCTTGACCAGCTCACTCATAAACGGCTCCGTATGGATTTATTCTGTTGGGCCATATTGCCAGCGTGGTGAGCGCTTCTCCAGGAAGGCAGCCACCCCTTCACGCTGGTTGGCATCGGTAAAGAGATCGAGAAACAGCGCCTGTTCAAGGGGCAGGGCCGCATCGCGCGGGCCACTGCGGCCCTGATTGATCAGGGTCTTGCAGGCGCGCAGGGCGCTCGGGCTCTGACGCTCCACCAGATGGGCCATCTGGTGCGCCGCCTCCCACGCCTGACCAGTTTTCACCACCTCCTCCACCAGCCCCATCTCGTAGGCCAGCGAGGCACTCACCTTCTCGCCGCAGAGGATCATCCGCTTGGCCCAGCCTGGCCCCACCAGCTCGGTCAGGCGCTGGGTGCCACCGGCACAGGGGAGCAAGCCGACCGATGCCTCCGGCAGTCCCAGCAGCGCCTGCTGCTCGGCGATGCGGATATCACAGGCCAGCGCCACTTCCAGCCCGCCCCCCATGGCATAGCCATTGATGGCGGCGATGCTGACCCCGTGAAAACGGGTCAGCGCCTCGAAGGCCTTGCCAAAGGCGTCGACCACCTGACGCGCCCGCTCGAGATCCCCCTCGACAAACATATTGAGGTCAGCACCGGCGCAGAAAAATTTGTCGCCCGCGCCGCGGATCACCAGCGCCACCACGTCGGGGCGGCTGTCGAGCTCCACCATCATCTGCAAAAAGGCCTGCAGGCTGGCGAGGGTCCAGGTGTTGGCAGGGGGATGGTCGAGGGTGATATAGGCAACGTGGCCATGATATTCGAGTCTGATCCTTGTCATAACATTGTCCTTGTCGATGAAGCTGCAGCCATGATGACAGGCTTGAATGACACCAACCTGTGGCTGGCTCACAAAGCCGAAACCGGCATGGTGCAAATCGGGTGGCAGGCAACACACCCTTGATGCGACCACCGGTTAGCCCAGCGACAAACCGGGCTCGGTCAGCAGACGGCGCGCGATGATGAGGCGCATCACCTCGTTGGTGCCCTCCAGAATGCGGTGTACCCGGGTATCGCGCAGATAGCGCTCGAGCGGATACTCGCGGATATAACCATAGCCGCCAAAGAGTTGCAGAGCCTCATCGCAGACTCGATAACCCACATCGGTGGCAAAACGCTTGGCCATGGCGCACCAGGCACTCTTGTCGGGCGCCCCACGATCCAGCTTGTCGGCGGCCTGACGTACCATCAGGCGAGCCGCCGCCAGCTCGGTCGCCATGTCGGCCAGGCGAAACTGCACACTCTGGAATTCGCTGATCGGGCGACCAAATTGCTGACGCTGCTGCACATAGGCCAGCGCATCATCCAGCGCCTGCTGGGCGGTGCCCACCGAACAGGTGGCGATATTGATGCGCCCCCCATCGAGGGCCTGCATGGCAAATTTGAACCCTTCCCCCTCCTCACCCAGCCGGTAGCTGGCGGGAATACGCACCCCGTTGAATACCACTTCCCGGGTCGGCTGACTGTTCCAGCCCAGCTTCTCTTCTGCCTTGCCATAACTCACGCCGAGGGTATCTGCCGGTACCATAAAGGCAGAGATACCTTTCGCACCTTCACCACCGGTGCGGGCCATCACCACCAGCACGTCGGTACTGCCCGCTCCCGAGATAAAGACCTTGGTTCCCTCGACAAGATAATTGTCGCCCTCACGCACCGCCCGGGTCTTGAGGGCCGCCGCATCAGAGCCCGCCCCGGGCTCGGTGAGGCAATAGGAGCCCAGCAATTCGCCGCTGGCCAGTTTGGGCACCCACACCTTGGCAACCTCGATGGGCAGCCAGCTACCCAGCATCCAGCTCACCATGTTGTGGATGGTCAGATACGCCGTGGTCGAGGTACAGCCCATAGCGAGGCGCTCGAAGATGAGGCTCGCATCGAGACGAGGCAGCCCCAATCCGCCAAACTGCTCCGGGGTATAGAGACTGCAAAAACCGAGTTCGGCCGCCTGCTTGATGGTCGGAATAGGAAACTCGTGCTCCTTGTCCCAGCGCGCAGCATGGGGTTTGAGCGCGTCGTCGGCAAAGGCGGCGGCCGCCTCCACATACGCCTGTTGATCATCGGTCAGGGTAAAATCCATCTTGTCGTTCGCTCCCTTGTTGCCCCGCGCTTATTGTCCCGCGCTTATTTTCCTGAGTTCGTGCTTTATGACGCGGCGCCCACACACTGGTCATTCGGATCTGCCACTATGGCGCTGTTGTCGTGGTAGCTGATGACACTCTCACTACCATCTCTCTATCGACACACAACAGATTAACAATTGATTTACGTTTACGCTAACGTAAACTTAAGGCAGAAGTGAAGTACAACAATGGACCGACCACTGCCAGCCGTGACGCCGAGTCAGCAGGTCGAGTCAACCTCCTACCCGACTGTCATATCCGCAAGGAGAGCATGGATGCAGATGGATGAGACCCTGAATGCCCTGACCGAACAGGTTGCGGCCTTCTGCCAGAAAGTGATCGCCCCGCGCGCCAGCGAGATCGATCAGAGCAACGCCTTCCCCCGTGATCTCTGGCCCCGGATGGGTGAGCTGGGTCTGCACGGCATCATGGTGGCAGAGGAGTATGACGGGGTGAACCTCGGCTATCTGGCCCACGTGCTGGTGATGGAGCAGGTAAGCCGCGCCAGCGCTTCGGTTGGCCTCTCCTACGGCGCCCACTCCAACCTCTGCATCAACCAGATCCACCGCCACGGCACGCCGGAACAGAAAGCCCGCTACCTGCCGCCGCTGGTGAGCGGCGAGCATGTGGGGGCGCTGGCCATGAGTGAGCCGGGCGCCGGCTCCGACGTGGTGAGCATGCGCCTCACCGCGGTGCGCGAAGGGGATCACTTCGTGCTCAATGGCAACAAGATGTGGATCACCAACGGCCCGGATGCCGACACCTTCGTCATCTATGCCAAGACCGATACCAGTGCAGGCCCCAAAGGAATTTCCGCCTTTATCGTCGAGGCAGGCACTTCCGGTTTCACCACCGCCCAGAAGCTCGACAAGCTCGGTATGCGCGGCTCCAGCACCTGCGAGCTGGTGTTTGACAACTGCCGGGTGCCGCAACAGAACCTGCTGGGCACCTTGCACGGCGGGGTCAAGGTGCTGATGAGCGGGCTCGACTACGAGCGGGTAGTGCTGGCGGCCGGTCCCCTTGGCATCATGCAGGCCTGCATGGACGTGGTGCTGCCCTATGTGCGCGAGCGCAAGCAGTTCGGTCAGGCTATCGGCGAGTTCCAGCTGGTGCAGGGCAAGCTCGCCGACATGTACACTCGTCTGGCCAGCAGCCGGGCGCTGGTCTACTCAGTAGCGAGTGCCTGCGATCAGGGTCGCACCAGCCGCAAGGATTGCGCCGCCGCCATCCTGTTTGCCGCCGAAAACGCCACCCAGATGGCGCTCGATGCCATCCAGCTGCTCGGCGGCAACGGCTACATCAACGAATACCCCACCGGCCGCCTGCTGCGGGACGCCAAGCTCTACGAGATCGGCGCCGGCACCTCGGAGATCCGCCGCTGGCTGATTGGTCGCGAGCTGATGGGAGAGAACGCATGAGCAGGATCCACTCCCGTCTCGACACGGCGAGCCCGGAATATGCGACCAATCGGGCAGCCATGCAGGGGCTGGTCGACGATCTCCATGCCCGCATTGCCGAGATCGCGCAAGGGGGGGGCGCGGCCAACAACGCCCGCCATCAGGCCCGCGGCAAGCTGCTGCCCCGCGAGCGCATCAATCAACTGCTGGACCCGGGCTCCCCGTTTCTCGAACTGTCGGCGCTGGCTGGCTGGCAGGTCTATGACGAGCCGGTGCCCGCAGCCGGCATCATCACCGGCATCGGCCGGGTCTCTGGGCACCTGTGCATGTTGGTGGTGAACGATGCCACAGTGAAGGGCGGCACCTACTACCCGCTCACGGTGAAAAAGCACCTGCGCGCCCAGGCCATCGCCGAGCGGCTGCGCCTCCCCTGCCTCTATCTGGTGGATTCCGGCGGTGCCTTCCTGCCGATGCAGGACGAGGTGTTCCCCGACCGGGATCACTTTGGCCGCATCTTCTACAACCAGGCCCGCATGTCGGGCCAGAACATTCCCCAGCTGGCGGTGGTGATGGGACTCTGCACCGCAGGCGGCGCCTATGTGCCCGCCATGGCGGATGAATCGATCATGGTCAGGGAGCAGGCCACCATCTTTCTGGCGGGCCCACCGCTGGTCAAGGCTGCCACCGGTGAGGAGATCAGCGCCGAGGCGCTGGGCGGCGCCGAGGTACACTGCGCCCACTCTGGGGTGGCGGATCACATGGCCCGTGACGATGCCCATGCGCTGGCCATCGCCCGCACGCTGGTTACTCATCTGGGTAACGAGCCGTTAGAGAGTAGCCCCGGCTACGAGCCCCCCTGCTACCCGATAGAGGATCTCTACGGTCTGGTAGGCACCAGTCTCAAACGCCCTTACGACGCGCGCGAGCTGATCGCCCGATTGGTGGATGGCTCGGACTTTGACGAATTCAAGGCGCTGTTCGGCACCACACTGGTGACCGGCTTTGCCCGCATTTGCGGCATGGAGGTGGGGATCCTCGCCAACAACGGCGTACTGCACAGCGACAGCGCCCAGAAGGGAGCGCACTTTATCCAGCTCTGTAACCGTCGCGCCATTCCGCTGATCTTTTTGCAGAACATCACCGGTTTTATGGTGGGAAGTAGCGCAGAAAAAGAGGGGATCGCCAAGCACGGCGCCAAGCTGGTCACCGCCGTGGCCTGCAGCCGGGTGCCCAAGGTAACGATCATCGTCGGCGGCAGCTTTGGTGCCGGTAACTACGGCATGTGCGGCCGCGCTTATGAACCCGATTTTCTCTTTAGCTGGCCCAACAGCCGCATCTCTGTCATGGGGGGAGAGCAAGCTGCCGGGGTGCTGGTGCAGGTACGTCGGGACAAGCTGGCAGCCGAGGGCAAGAGCCTGAGCGAGCAGGAGGCTGCCGCCATCCGCGCCCCGGTGATCGAGCAGTATGAGCGCCAGGGTCACCCCTACTACGCCAGTGCCCGCCTCTGGGATGATGGCGTCATCGACCCGGCCCAGAGCCGCACCGTGCTGGCATTGGCACTGGCCGCCTGTCAGGGTGCCCACATTGAACCCGAGCAGTACGGCATCTTCCGGATGTAAGGAGAAAAACTATGTCAGATCCACTCACTTCCTCCCAGAAACCGTTTCGGCTGGAACGGCATGGCCCGCTGGCCGAGCTGGTGCTGTCGCGCCCGGCCCGCCACAACGCTTTTGATGCCGAGCTGATGCTGGGGCTGCTCGACTGCCTCGATGATCTGGCCCATCTCCATGGTCATGATCTCGCCGAACGCCCTCATGTCCTGCTGCTGCGGGCCGAGGGCAAGCATTTTTGCGCGGGCGCCGATCTCAACTGGATGCGCAATCTGGCCCACGCCGATTTCGAACATAACCGGGAGGATGCCCGGGTATTGGCGCGGCTGATGCAGACCCTCGACGAGCTCCCCTTCCCCACGGTGGCGCTGGTACAAGGGGCCGCCTATGGCGGGGCACTTGGGCTGATCTGTGCCTGCGATCTGGTGCTGGCCAGCGATGATGCCCGCTTCTGCCTCTCCGAGGTGAGCCTGGGCCTGGTGCCTGCGGTGATCAGCCCCTACGTGGTGCGCACCATGGGGATGCGTCAGGCGCGCCGCTACATGCTCAGTGCCGAGCCGTTCGATGCCATCACCGCCTGTCGGCTCAATGTGGCGCATCAACTCTGCAAACCGGACCAACTGCTGGCGGAGGGGCGGGCACTGGCCCTGCGTCTGTGCCGCAACGGGCCGGAGGCGATGAAAGAGACCAAACGGCTGCTGGCGGCCATAGAGGCCCACCCTTCCCGCCTGCATGAAGAGAAAACCGTCGAGACCATCGCCCGGGTGCGGGTCGGTCTCGAAGCTCAGGAGGGGATGCAAGCCTTCTTCGACAAACGCCCTCCCGCCTGGCGTCCCCGTTTCAAGGATGATACATGACCCATCACACCCCGATTACACGTCTGCTGATCACCAACTGTGGTGAATATTACTGGCGTGTGGATCAACACGCTTTGCACTTGTGCACCTTGAACAGCAGGGGGTCCGAATGACCCAGTACACTCCCATCAAACGTCTGCTAATCGCTAATCGCGGCGAAATTGCCGTGCGTATCATCAAGACAGCGAAACGCCTCGGCATCCACACCATCGCGCTCTACTCCGATGCCGACGCCCATGCCATGCACACCCGTCTGGCCGATGAGGCTTGGCATCTGGGGCCCGCACCGGCCAGAGAGAGCTATCTGGACACCGGCAAGGTGCTGAAGATTGCCAAAGAGGCGCGTGCCGATGCCATCCATCCCGGTTACGGTTTTCTGTCGGAAAACAGCGACTTTGCCACCGCCTGCGAACAGCGCGGCCTACGCTTTGTCGGCCCAAGCGGCGGCGCCATTCTCGCCATGGGCGACAAATCGGGCGCCAAGGCGCTGATGCAGGCGGCCGGTGTACCTGTGCTGCCCGGCTATCACGGCACGGATCAGCGGCCGGACTTCTTGCGCGATCAGGCGAGCCAGATTGGCTTCCCGCTGCTTATCAAGGCCGCCAGTGGCGGTGGTGGCAAGGGGATGCGCCGGGTCGATCAGCTGGCTGACTTTGACGAGTCACTGGCAGCAGTAAAACGGGAGGCCAAGGCCGCCTTTGGCGACGATCTGGTACTGCTGGAGCGCTATCTGCCCCGGGCTCGCCATGTTGAGGTGCAGGTCTTTGCCGATAGCCTCGGCAACGCCATCTATCTGGGGGACAGGGACTGCTCCTTGCAGCGACGCCACCAGAAGGTGATTGAAGAGGCGCCCGCCCCCGACATCCCTCCGGCTCTGCGCCGCGCCATGGGGGATGCAGCCGTGGCCGCTGCCAAGGCCATCCACTATCAGGGGGCGGGCACCATCGAGTTCCTGCTCTGCAAGGATGAGTTCTTCTTTATGGAGATGAACACCCGGCTGCAGGTAGAGCATCCCGTCACCGAAGCGGTGACCGGACAGGATCTGGTGGCCTGGCAACTAGCGGTGGCCGAAGGCAAGCCACTGCCACTCACCCAAGAGCAAGTTGTGCTGCGCGGCCACGCGGTGGAGGCGCGCCTCTACGCCGAGGATGTAGCGGCCGGTTTTCTGCCCGCCAGCGGGCCCATCCACTGGCTGCACTGGCCGGATGGCGTGCGCATCGACACCGGCGTCACCGCCGGTGATGAGGTTAGCCCCTATTACGATCCCATGATCGCCAAGCTGATCGCCCATGGCCAGAGCCGCGCCGAGGCGTTCGCCAAACTGGCCGATGCGCTGGCAGCGCTGGATCTTGGCCCGCTGATCCACAACGGCCCACTACTGCTGCGCCTGTGCGAAGACCCCGAGGTATTGGCCATACGCCACCATACCCAGTGGCCCATCCCCACCGAACCGCAACCCATTCCTGATCTCGCCTGGCCGCTGGCGACCCTCTGGTTGGCGAGCCGCCCTGCGGGCACCTCCCCCTGGCAGCAAGACTGCGGATTTCGGCTGGGGCCGGATCGTTGCTGGACGGCAGCGGTGCGCATCGGCGATGAACACCGGGTATTGACCCTTCACGATCATGGCAGCCAGTTTGAGTGGCAAGGGGAGACCCGTTGCTACCAGAGCGGCGATGACCATATCCGGCTGCAACAGAGTGGCTACTGGCAGCAGATCCCCATTCAGACGGTCGCAGGCTCGGAGGCAACCTTCATCATGACCCTAGGGGGCCAGCGCATCCGCTTCGCGGCTGCTGATCAGCAACACAGTCACCACCATGATCAGGCAAACGAGAAGGCGCAGGGCGCCATCGCCCCCATGCACGGCATCGTGGTGGCCGTGCTGGTCGAGCAGGGACAAGCAGTCAACAAGGGGCAACCCCTGCTGGTGCTGGAGGCGATGAAGATGGAACACCAACTGCGTGCAGAGCAGGACGGGGTAATTGAAGCCCTGCAGTGCAAGCAGGGCGAGCAGGTGAGCCAGGGGGCCGTGCTGGTACGCTTTGCCGAAGAGATAGCCATACAGGAGGATCACCCATGAACCGATCACAGGATGTCCGTGACGACAGGGTCAGTCTGGTGGAGATGGGGCCACGCGATGGCCTGCAAAATGAAGCCAGCCCGCTGGCACTGATCCAGCGGCTGGAGCTGATCCAGCGCCTTACCGACAGCGGCCTGCAGCGCATCGAGGTCGGCGCCTTTGTCTCTGCCAAAAAGGTGCCACAGATGGCGGACTCCGCCGCCCTTTTTCAGGCACTGCCGCGCAAGGGGTCAACCCGTTACGGCGCACTGGTGCCTAATCTGCAAGGCTTGCAGGCCGCCATCGCCGCCCGCGCCGACGAGATTGGCCTCTTCACCGCCTGCTCCGACGGCTTTACCCGCGCCAATATCGGCATCAGCGTGGAGGAGTCGCTGGTGCGCTTCGCCCCGCTGGTACAGGAGGCGCGCAGCCTCGGCATCAAGGTGCGCGGTTACCTCTCCACCGTCATCGCCTGCCCGTTCGATGGCCCGACCCGCCCGAAACGGGTCGCCGCCATGGCCGAGCAGTTGCTGGATCTCGGCTGCCACGAAATTTCGTTGGGGGACACCATCGGTGTCGGCACCCCGGGCACGGTGGCGCCCATGCTGGATGCGGTGCTGCACGAGATCCCGGCGGGGCGGCTGGCGGTCCATTTTCACGACACCTACGGCCAGGGGTTAGCCAACCTGCTGCCCGCGCTGGAGCGCGGTATTCGCACCATCGACTGCTCGGTGGCGGGCCTTGGCGGCTGCCCCTATGCACCGGGCGCCTCTGGCAATGTGGCGTCAGAAGAGGTGGTCTATCTGCTGCATGGCCTTGGCATGACGACCGGGGTGGATCTCGACAAACTGGCGGCCACCGGCCAGTGGGTCAGCGAGCAGCTCGGTCGCCCCAACGGCTCGCGGGTCGGTCAGGCCCTGCACGCCAATGCCGAGCGGCTGCGTGCCCGCCTCTGCCAGCCACTTGCCCACCCACAGGAGTCATGACCATGTCCCGTTCCCTGCCCGGCAAGGAGATCACCTACAGCATTTCGGAATTGGCCCACGAGTTCGATGTCACGCCGCGCACTATCCGCTATTACGAGGACGAGGGGCTGCTCACCCCGCTGCGGGAGGGGCAAACCCGCATCTACAACCACCGGGACAAGATCCGGCTCAAGTTGACCCTGCGCGGCAAACGGCTGGGGTTTAGCCTGGCCGAGATCCGCGAGCTGTTCGAGATGTATGACACCGACCGCTCGAGCAACACCCAGCTCCACTCCATGATCCAGCTCATCGAGGAAAAGCGCGGCGCCCTGCTCCAGCAACTGGAAGATATCCAGATGGTGATGACCGAGCTGGAAGCGGCGGAACAGCGCTGTGTTAATTCCCTTAACAGCTTGAAAAGCGGCGCAGATTAACCGAATCTGGGAACAAGCTATTGCCCTGGGGATCCCATGAGATATTGGTGCTGGTTTTTGCTCTTGTTCAGCCTGTCTGGCTGGAGCCATCCCCTCATCAAGGTTGGCGGATACCCCTATGCCCCCTTCGTGGTCAAGATCTCCGATTCCCACTATGAAGGGCTGACCCTGGATCTCATTGACCAGCTCAACGAGATCCAGCAGGAGGTGAAATTTATCTTTGTCCCCACCTCGGCCGCCAACCGCTACAAGGCACTCGATCTGGGCCGCTTCTCGCTGATGCTGTTTGAAGACAGCAAATGGGGCTGGCAAACTGCCAAGTTGAAGATGACTGCCCCCTTTCTCGGCGGTGGCGAAGTCTATGTGGCCCTGAACAAAGCGGGCCGGGATCAACGCTTTTTCGATGACCCCTCCCAGCACCACCTTATCGGGGTGACCGGCTACCACTACGGCGTCGGCCAGTTCAATGCCGATCCCGTCTACCTGCAGCGCAAGCTCAATATCACCCTGGTCAAGGACAACATCAGTGCCCTGCAAGCCCTGCTCAAAGGGCGCGGTGAGGTGGCCATTATCAACGTCTCTTACCTTAACCAGTATCTGCTGGCCCATCCCGGCACCGCTGAACAGCTGCTGATCTCGCAAAAATGGGATCAACATTACCAGCACCGCGCGATTCTTCACCCCGCGGCCCCCATTACCCCTGCCCAGCTGGAACAGTGGCTGGCAGCGCTGCAACAAAAGGGTGAACTGGATCGCCTTTGGACAAAGTACGGCGTACAACAGCACGCAACCCCATGATTACTATCCAGCTTTTCTGTACCATGGCGGGAACCAAATGGGAGTGCACCAAATGAACACCACCGAGCCCGCGTCCCCCAAGCCCCGCTTGCTGCGCTACCTTGCCTACGCTTTCCTGCTGTTTCTTATCCTGATCACCCTGCTGCTGTGGCAAACCCCTCGTCTGATCCAGCGCTATCTGCCCGGCTGGCTGGCCGAGCACTACGGCCTGCAGCTGACGCTGGGGGAAATTGACGTAGGACTGAGAAACCCATCTCTCACCCTCGGCGCGACTGCTCTGCTCGATGCCAAACAGCAGCCCATCATCCGTTTTGAGCAGCTCTTTATCAGCCCCGACCTGCAAGCCAGCTGGCAGCAGAAAGGGGTCGTGCTTTCCACCGTCACCCTGACCAAACCCGTGGTGTTGCTGCAGCGGCTGGCAGACAAAAAAGGGGACGTTCGACTCAATCTGACCGATGCGCTGGCCACCCTGCTCGCCCCTGCGCCCTCCCCCGAGCCCGAGGCCGCCAGCGCACCGCTGCTGGTCGACATCGCCAGCATCGCAGTCACTGACGGGCATGTACGCTATCAGGATCAGCGCAAGGAGAGCGAACCCGGCTGGTTGCCGCCCCTCAATCTGGAAAAAGTGACCCTTAAGCTCGATAACCTGCGCACAGAGGCAAACCACCCGACCGCCTATCAGCTGAGCGCCGCCATCAATGGCAACAGCAGCCTCGCCGCTCACGGCAAACTCGATGTGATGAGCGGCATGGGTCAGGGCAAGGTGAGCCTCAAGCAGGTCGAGCTGAAACCCTTCGCCCCACTCTGGGCCCCCTACCTCAAGCTGGATCTGGCCAAGGGCCACGCCAATGCAGAGGTGGAATACCAGCTCAAAGAGGGCAAGCAAGAAGTGCAGTGGCAATTGTCCAAAGGCAAGCTGACGCTGGACAACTGGCAGCTTAAAAAACGCAAGGGCGACGAGTTTGCCCGCTTCAGCCAGCTGGCCCTGAGCGAACTGGCGGTCGATGGCCAGAAACAGTCACTGCAGATCGGCAAGGTGACCCTGCAACAACCCCTGCTCAAGGCCACCCTCAACGCGCAGCAAGAGCTGGATCTGGCGGATCTGCTCATTGCACAGGCCCCCGCCAAACCCGTCAAAGGGACCAACCCAGCAAACGAGGCGGCCAAGAATGCGGCGCCCAAGTCGGCACAACAAGCAAAGGCGGCCGGTAACGGCAAGAAACACACGGCAGACAAACCCTGGCAGTGGCAGATCAGGCAGATCGCCATCGACAAGGGCGATCTCACCCTTACCGAATCGAGCAGCGGCAAACCGCTGGCACGCCAGCTCTCCGGCCTCAAACTGGCGCTGGGGCCACTGGGCAGCAAGGGGGAGCAACCGAGCAAACTGACTCTGGCCACCCACTTCAACCAGAACACTCCACTCACCTTTGATGGCCAACTGACCCTGACCCCTTTCGCCCTGAGCGGCGACATCAACCAGCAGGGGCTGCCCCTGACGCTGGCGCAGCCCTATCTGGCTGATTTGGTGCGCATCAAGGTGCAAAACGGGCGGCTGAGCAGCAAGACCCGCCTCGATCTTGCCACCACAACCCAGGGGGATCTGAGCAAGCTGACCCTGCAAGGGGGGCTCGATGTCAACGGGCTCAAGGTGGTCGATCGGGCAGACAATCAGCGGCTGCTGGAGTTCAACACCCTGGCTCTCACCGGTCTGACGTATGACGGCATCAGCCAGCAGATGCGGATCAAGGAGATTGCCCTGAACAAACCCTTCGCCCGCATCGAAATACACGAGGATGGCACCACCAACCTGCAACAGCTGCTGTTGCCGCAACCGGCTGCGACCAACAGCACTCAAGCGGCTGCAGGCCGCAAGGGCCCCGACTTTCGTTTCACCATCGACCAGCTGCGCACCGAGCAGGGCAACCTGCGCTTTGCCGATCGCAGCCTGAGTCAGGATTTCGTGGCCGATATCGCCTCGCTGGGCGGCCAGAGCCGTCATATCAGCAATATTCCGGGGCAACGCTCCGATCTCGCCTTCAACGGCAAGGTGGATCGCTATGCGCCGGTGACCATCCGCGGCGGCACCAACCTGCTGGTCGCCAACCCGATCCTCGACATCGCGGTCGCCTTCCACAATCTGGAACTCACCACTTTTACCCCCTACTCGGGCACCTATGCCGGTTATGCCATCGACAAGGGCCAGCTCTCCATGAAGCTGCACTACAAGCTGGAGGGCAACCGGCTGGAGGGGGATAACGACATCACCATCAAGAAGCTGCAGTTGGGCGAGAAGATCAAGAGCGAGCAAGCCAAAGATCTGCCGCTGGGGCTGGCCATCGCCCTGCTGAGCGATGCCAACGGGGTAATACAGATGAACCTCAAGGTGAAGGGGGATCTCGATCAACCGGACTTCAGCATCGGCAATATCTTCTGGGATGTGCTGGGCAACACCCTGAGCAAGGCGATCACCTCCCCCTTCTCCCTGCTCGCCTCGCTGGCCGATGGCACCGACGATCTCGACGAACTCCCCTTCCTGCCGGGGGATCCCGATCTCACCCCCACCCAGCAGGAGAAACTGGTCAAGCTGGCGCAAGCCCTCAAAGACAGACCCAAGCTCAGCATGAATATTCGCGGCAAGGTCAACTTCAACGAGGAGCGCCCCATCCTGCAACGGCAAAAGCTGGAACGGGTACTGGCCAAACTGACCGGCAATCAGGCGGATCTCGACCTGCTGGAACAGGACCCCGCCCTGCAAGAGGCGCTCGCCCAGGCCTATGAAGAGCGCTTTGGTGAAGATCTGGAAGATCTGGCCGATCGACTCCATCTGGATGAAGAGAGCGCGGCACTGCGGGCCCAGGCAGTGATCCTGCTGCGGGATCAGCAGCTCATCACCGCCAAATCCCTGCGCAATCTCGCCATGCGCCGGGCACAAAATACCAAGGAGTTTCTGGTCGACAGCCAGGGGATCACCCCGGAGCGGCTGTTCGTGCTCGACAGCCAGGTCAAGGAAGAGGACAAGGAAGCTAAAGTGATCCTGACGCTGGATCAATAACGCCGCCGCACTGCGTAAAAAGCGTAATAAAAATACAACCCCTCAACTATTTTGACACCTTTTGCTCACCAAACAGCCTGTCTTGGTGAGCATTTGGCCTCTGATGCAAATAATCACGTAGTTTTTTTACGATTTATCCCCCTTGCCCCCTTGCGGGCGCGCCACAGCCTGCCTAAAATCGCGCGTCTTTTGTTAACCCCCCACCTCTATTTTTGGAGAACGCCACGTGAGCGAAAAATTGGCCAACCCTGCCCCTCTGGGTCTGATGGGTTTCGGTATGACCACCATCCTGCTGAACATCCATAACGCAGGTTTCTTCCCCATCAGCGCCATGATCCTGGCCATGGGCCTGTGCTACGGCGGTATGGCCCAGATCGTCGCGGGTATCATGGAGTACAAGCGTGGCAACACCTTCGGTGTGACCGCCTTTATCTCCTACGGTTTCTTCTGGTTGAGCCTGGTGTTCCTGCTGGTGATGCCGACCATGGGTCTGGCCGAAGCCACCCCGCACGCCTACATGGGCTGGTATCTGCTGCTGTGGGGTGTCTTCACCCTGTTCATGCTGGTCGGTACTGTCAACTACCCGCGTGCCAAGCAGTTCGTGTTCGCCTCCCTGACCGTGCTGTTCTTCCTGCTGGCCGCCCGTGACTTCACCGGCAGCACCCTGATCGGCACCATTGCCGGTTTCGAAGGCATCATCTGTGGCGCCAGCGCCATCTACCTGGCCATGGCCACCGTGATCAACGAGCAGTTCGGCCGCACCGTGATGCCGATCGGCGATCACAAGAAAGCCGCCGTACAGCTGAAAGCGGCTGCCTGATAGGCAAGCCATTCAGATTGTAAAAAAGCACCCTCGGGTGCTTTTTTACTATTGCGAATAAACCATCTGCTGATCGGTTATCAGATAAGTGACTCGGAGTCCGTCTCGCCCGCCAACAAACGGGTTGCGGGGAAACGCAGGGCAGGATCCTGACTAAAGAACTGACTCAGTTGCCGGTATACCGCGGGATAAACCTGCTGCAGCCGCAGCGGATCGGTAAAAAAGCACTCGCAGCTGACGGCGAAAAACTCCGCGGGATGTTCGGCCGCATAGGGATCGATGGCGGTCACCTCGTCTCTGTCCAGCTGTTGGTGCAACTCATCGAATGCAGCCTGGAACGCCTGCTGCCACAACTGGCGGCTCATTGACCTCGGCAACGGCGGTGCACCATCCGCCTCACCGCCCAACATGTCGAGCTTGTGGGCCAGCTCGTGGATCACCAGATTAAAGCCGTCCCAGTCGCCATCCTGCTGCAGCTCGCTCCAGGCCAGCACCAGCGGCCCTTGCGGCCAGGATTCACCGGCGTTCTCCTCTTCAAACTCGCTCACCAGTCCGAACTCATCCTGCACCTCCTGCCGCCGCGTGACAGGTTCGGGAATGATGATGATTTCGTGAAAACCACGATACCAGTCAACGCCGAGGTGCAAGATGGGCAGCGCCGCCTGCAGCGCCAGCACCGCCTGTTGACGGGTGCTGAGATCTACCCCGATAAGAGTCAGGGTCTTGCGTTTGAGCAGCTGTTGCCCCAGTCCGATGAGCGAGGTCTGCTCGGTGTCGCTGAGCCCTTGCAAGATGGGCACAGCCGCCAACCCCTGACGCCACAGCGCCAGCTCATCGTCACTCATGGGCGTTTGCGGGCGACCACCCAGCCATTTGAACCATCCCAGCACGCCGACTCCTTCTTTTGATGCAAAAAACAGGTCACAGCAGTTTGACGAACCGTTTCGGCCGCTCCTGATACGCCTGCGCCAGATAAAAACGGTGAGCCGCCTCGCGCTTGAGGCTGCTGGAGAGCTCCAGCTGGGCGCAACCTGCGGCCCGTGCCATCTGTTCGGCTCGCTTGAGCAAGGCCGCGCCCACCCCCGCCCCTCTTGCTCTTTCATCGACAACCAGCGCCGAGATCAGGCCCCACGCTGGTGCAACATGCAGCGGTGCCAGCCTGTGCCACACCAGCACGCCGACCACCTTGTCAGCCAGGGAGGCGAGCAGTACAAAACTGGCGGGATCCGGCGTCAACAGGCGCGCCGTCACGTCACCGCCTTCGGCAGGATACCCCAATTGGGTGAACAGCTGGGCGATGGTGCTCCCGTCGTTGGCCTCAGGTGGACGGATCGTCAACTTGTCAGGGTCGTTTTTCATTGTTGGCCTTATGTTTGCTTTCCATTGTGTTACGCCCGTCACATTGTCCGGCGCAGATAAACAAGGAGGATCTCATCTTTACTCATAGAAAACGCTGCCTGCCATTATCTCCCCGCCCTTGTCAATTCACAAATTTGCAACAAGGCAACATTTTTCGCTGGGAAGCGCCGATACAACTCGATATGTTACACCCCATGCATGGCGCGTGTTTGCGCCCTGCTTAACCCCTCAACCTCGCGCTCATTTGTTAACCGGATTGTTAACAGATAGGGCCGAAAACAGTGACAGAGAGCGAGGCCAAGATCTCGCCAAAAGAGCGCCACAAACACAACAAAGGAGTTGTTGTACATGAATGAAATCGTCAATGCCATCAACGGTGTGATCTGGAGCCCTGCGCTCATCTACCTGTGTCTGGGGGTCGGTCTTTACTTCTCCCTGCGCACCCGCTTTTTGCAACTGCGCCACATAAAAGAGATGGTGCGCCTGATGTTTGATGGCAAGAGCACCGATGCCGGTGTCTCCTCCTTCCAGGCGCTGGCCATGACCCTGGCCGGTCGCGTGGGTACCGGTAACATCGCCGGTGTGGCCACCGCCATCACCTTCGGTGGCCCGGGTGCCCTGTTCTGGATGTGGATGGTCGCCTTCCTCGGCGCCAGTTCCGCCTTCGTGGAGTCCACCCTGGGTCAGGTTTACAAAGAGAAGATCAACGGCGAATACCGCGGCGGCCCGGCCTTCTACATCGAGAAAGGGCTCGGCATGAAGTGGTACGCCTGGACCTTCGCCATCGCCACCATCTTCGCCTGCGGCGTGCTGCTGCCTGGCGTGCAGGCCAACTCCATCGGAGCCAGCCTGCAGACCGCCTTTGATATCGATCCGAACGTCACTGCCGCCGGTCTGGCGCTGCTGCTCGGCTTCATCATCTTCGGTGGCGTCAAGCGTATCGCCAACTTCGCCAGTACCGTGGTGCCCTTTATGGCGCTGGGCTACATCATCGTGGCCTGCGTCATCATCGCCCTGAATATCGGCCAGCTGCCGGGCGTGATCCTGCTGATCTGGAAGAGCGCCTTCGGTCTGGATGCCGGTTTCGGTGCAATTTTGGGTCTGGCCATCATGTGGGGGGTTAAACGCGGGGTCTACTCCAACGAAGCGGGTCAGGGTACCGGGCCGCACGCCTCCTCTGCGGCGGCAGTGAGCCACCCGGCCAAACAGGGTCTGGTGCAGGCGTTCTCCGTCTATATCGACACCCTGTTCGTCTGCTCCGCCACCGGCTTTATGTTGCTGATCACCGGTCTCTATAACGTACAAGGGCCGGACGGAGCCGCCATCTACACGGGTATTGCCGGTATCGCAGCAGGCCCGGGCTATGTGCAGACCGCCATGGAGAGCATGATGCCGGGCTTTGGCAGCATTTTCGTGGCCATCGCGCTGTTCTTCTTCGCGTTCACCACCATCGTTGCCTACTACTACATCGCCGAAACCAACATCGCCTACATCAACCGCAAGATTAATCGCCCCTGGCTCACCTTCTTGCTGAAGATTGCGCTGATGGCTGCCACTGTCTACGGCACCGTCAAGACTGCGGATCTGGCGTGGGGCATGGGTGATATCGGGGTTGGCCTGATGGCATGGCTCAACATCATCGCCATTCTGCTGCTGCAAAAGACCGCCTTCACCTGTCTGAAGGATTATGAAGCGCAGCAGGCACAAGGTATTGACCCCGTATTCCACCCGGAGAAGCTCGGCATCAAGAATGCCGATTACTGGGTGGGCAAACGCTCCGAAGAGAACCTGGAACTGGAGAAATCAGGCCATCAGTTCGAGCCGGATCAGGATCGCAAGACCTCCTGAACCAGAACGACATAAGACATCAATAAAAATGGCAGCCTCGGCTGCCATTTCTTTTTCCTGTCACCTCATCTCAGAGCGGATTGCGGCGCGGCCCGAAGGGCAGACGCCAACGAAACAGGCTGTTAAGGGTGGCCCGCCACTGATTGGGTCGCCCCAGGATCTGCTTTTGCAGCCGAGTCTCCTCTTTGAGCATCGCCTCGTCACTGCGGGCCCAGGCCTGGCTGTAGAGCTGCTTGATCCCCGCCAGGGCATCGGGCGACTTGGTGATGAGGGTACGGGCAAACTCTCGCGCCTCCACCAGCGGAGCGGCGCAGACCCGGCTCACCATCCCGAGAGCTTTGGCCTCGACGGCATCCAGTTCGCGCCCGCTCATGGCCAGCTCCATGGCGGTATCCAGCCCCATCAGGTTGCGCATGGTAACGCTGCCGCTCATATCGGGGATGATCCCCCACTTGATCTCCATCACCGAGAAGCGGCAATCGGGGGTAGTGAAACGAAAATCGGCACCAAGGGCGATCTGCAAGCCACCGCCAAAACAGACTCCCTGGGTGACTGCAATTACCGGTACCGGCAGCTGGTGCCAGCCATAAGCAACCCGCTGGGCCAGATTGGTCGCCTCGTCCGCCTCGCGCTTGAGGATATCGAGCGCCGCCACTGGCTGCTTGAGCATGGACTTCACATCCAGCCCGGCGCAGAAGGCCCGCCCCTCGCCATGCAGGATCACCGCCCGCAACCCCTTGTGCCGGGCGAGCTGCGTCAGCGTCTCGTCGATGGCACTGAACATGGCGCGGTCCAGCGCATTGAGTTTGTCCCCCCGCGTCAGCATCACTTCGGCAATCCCGTCGTGGATCTCGCACTTGACCCTTGGTTTTTCCATCTCCCTTGTCCTCTCCTTGATCCCTAAAACTGACTCACTGGTCATACCACCACGTTATCAGAGTGTGAACAGGCGGTACAGCTGAGACTAAAGTCGGCTGGTCGCCTCCCCCTCCCTTTGTCACACTGGGAGCTGCATGAGTGCCGCAAGCCAGCAGAGGACGCTGTCATGTCAACCCTGTTCAATTTTGCCAGACCACCGTTCGACCGACTGGATGAGGAGGCGCGCGAGCGGCTATCCCGTCACCTCTCGCTCTGCTATTTTCGGGCCGGGGATCTGCTGCTCAAGGAGGGGGACGAGCCTCCCGGCCTCTATCTCATCATCAAGGGGGCGGTGGAAGAGTCTGCCCCTCACCACCAGTTTGGTGATTACGGGGTTGATGATCTGTTCGATGTGCGCGCCCAGTTTGATGGCCGCTGCCGCCACCGCTTCACCGCGCTGGAAGATAGCCTCTGCCAGCTCATCCCTCGCCACACCTTTCTGGCGCTCTGTGAACAGGATCCGCAGTTTGCCAGCTACTTCACCGCCAATCTGGCCGAGCGCCAGCGCCAGCAGGAGCAACGCGAACAACTGGGTCAGAAGAATCTGGCGGAATTTATCCTGACCCGCATCGAACCCGGCCACCTGCAAGAACCGCTTATCGTCGACAACAAGCTGTCACTGCTGGTGGCGACCGAAGCCATGGTGAGCAAGGGGACCGATTGCCTGCTCTACCCTGCCCACGATGGCTCCCTCACGCTGGCAACCCGCAAGACCTTGCTCCACGCCCTGACCCTCAAGGGATTGCCGCTGACGGCGCCCCTCTCGGTGCTGACCCCTACACCGCTGATTGGTCTGCCGCTGGAGAGCTATCTATTTGATGCCCTGCTGCTGATGACCCGCCATCACATCAAGCGACTGGTGGTGTGGCGCGGCAATGAGGTGGCGGGCATCTTGCAACTGACCCAGGTGCTGGGGCTCTTCTCGACCCACTCCCACGTGCTGACGTTGCGTATCGCCCGCGCCGACAGCCTGCCGGCACTGGAGGCGGTGGCCCGCGAGCAGCAGCAATTGACCCGCTCGCTGTTTGCCCAAGGGATCCACACCGCCTTTTTGATGAAGCTGATCGCCACCATCAACGAACAGCTGATCGCCAAAGCCTTTGCGCTGGTGATCCCCCCCGAGGTGCAGGATAAGGTCTGCCTGCTGATGCTGGGCTCGGAGGGGCGCGGCGAGCAGATCCTCAAAACCGATCAGGACAACGCCCTGATCCTGCCAGAGGGGCTGACATGGCCCACCCAGACAGCCGATCTGGCCGAATTCAGCGGTCTGCTGGAGCGACTCGGCTACCCGCTGTGCCCCGGGCAGGTGATGGTGAACAATCCGGCCTGGGTGAAAACGGGCAGCGAGTGGCAAAGCGCCATTGCCTGCGCCTGCACCACGGCAAAAGAGGATGAGCTGCTCTGGCTCGCCACCCTGGCCGATGCTCACCCCATCGCGGGGGATCGACAGCTCCATCTGCCGGTGGCCAGAGCGCTGCGCGAGCAGTTGGCGGACAGACGGGATCTGCTGGCGGAGATGGTGCGACCGGCAGTGGCCTTTCATGCCCCCCTCACCCTGTTTGGCCGGCTGGAGCAGCCACCGGAAGGGCTGGATCTGAAGCGGGGCGGCCTGTTCCCGCTGGTGCACGGTATCCGCATGTTGGCCCTTGAGGCAGGCATTCTGGAGACTTCAACCCTGGGGCGTATCGATGCACTGGTGGCCGCCGATCGGCTCAGTGCCGACTATGGCAGCAATCTGGCAGAGGCGTTCCGTCTCTTTATCCGGCTGAGGCTGCGCAGCCAGCTCAAGGGGAGCGGTAGTCGGGTGCAGACAAGCGAGCTCAGCCACAGCGAGCGGGATCTGTTGCGTCAGGCGTTGCATCAGGTGAAGAAGTTCCAGCAGTGGCTCACCTTGCACTTTCGTCTGAGACAATAGCCATGTTGAGACGCGTTCGACGCTACTGGTATGGCCGTGCGTTCCGAACGGGCGAGTTCGCGCCGCTCTTTGCCACCCCACCGGAAGATGAACGGATCGCCCTCGATTTCGAGACCACCAGTCTCGATCCCGAGCAGGCCGAGATCGTCTCCATCGGGGCGGTGCGCATTCAGGGTAACCGGCTGCTGACCGGCGAGGCCCTAGCCATCAAGGTACAGCCACCGGCCAGCCTGACCAGCCAATCTGTGGTGATCCACGGTCTGCGCCATCAGGATCTGCAACAGGGAATGGAGCTGGAAGCCGCGCTGCGCCTGCTTCTGGCCTTTATCGGCCCCCGTGAACTGGTGGGCTATCACATCGCCTACGACCTGCGCATTCTCAATCTCGCCTGCCAGAAATTGTGGGGATTAACCCTGCCCCAGCGAGGGATCGAGGTGAGCCAGCTCTATCACGACCACCTCTATCGCCGCTATCCCGATGCGGCCATCGACCTGCACTTGAGTGCCATCTGCCGTCACTTGGCGCTGCCCCCCCTGCCCGCCCACGATGCCCTTGCCGATGCCACCACGGCCGCGCTCATCTACCTGCGCCTCACCTGCGGCTCGCCGCTGGCTTATCCCAAAGTCTAATTGCCCGCAAATAACATTTAATTCACATTTTGCTTACATGAGCAGGTTCCCTGCTCGTCGGGGTTACCCCATCCACCGCTGACACTTATGTCATGGAGAACTGCAATGGAACAGCAAAGCTACCTGAGGATCCAGCAAGATCCCAACTTCCAGGAGCTGGTCGCCAAGCGCCAGCGTTTTGCCTGGGCCCTCTCGGCTCTGATGCTGGGACTCTACCTGGCGTTTATTCTGCTCATCGCCTTTGCCCCCGGTTGGCTCGGCACCCCACTCAGCGACAGCACCACCGTCACCCGTGGCATTCCGGTCGGGGTGGGACTGATCCTCTCCTCCTTCGTGTTGACCGGCATCTATGTGTTTCGGGCCAACGGCGAGTTTGACGAGCTGAATCAGAAGATCCTCAAGGGAGTGCAGTCATGAGCGCAAAACGCATGAAAGGCAACTTGCTGTTGTTGGCCTCACTGGCCTCCTCCCCCCTGATGGCTGCGGATGCGCTGACCGGCGAGGTACAACGCCAACCCCTCAATGTGTCGGCCATCGTGATGTTTGTGGTTTTTGTGGCCGCCACCCTGTTCATCACCTACTGGGCCTCCAAGCGCAACCGCTCGGCCTCGGATTACTATGCGGCCGGTGGTCGTATCACCGGCTTCCAGAACGGTCTGGCCATCGCCGGTGACTATATGTCTGCCGCCTCCTTCCTCGGGATCTCCGCGCTGGTCTACACCTCCGGCTACGATGGTCTGATTTACTCCATCGGTTTTCTGGTGGGCTGGCCCATCATTCTGTTCCTGATCGCGGAGCGGCTGCGTAACCTCGGCAAATACACCTTCGCCGATGTCGCCTCCTATCGCCTCAAGCAGACTGAAGTGCGCACCCTCTCCGCCTGCGGCTCACTGGTGGTGGTCGCCCTCTACCTGATCGCCCAGATGGTCGGTGCCGGCAAACTGATCGAGCTGCTGTTCGGTCTGCAATACCATGTGGCCGTGGTGCTGGTCGGTATCCTGATGGTGCTCTACGTGCTGTTTGGCGGCATGCTGGCCACCACCTGGGTGCAGATCATCAAGGCGGTTATGCTGCTCTCCGGTGCCAGCTTCATGGCCATCATGGTGATGAAGTCAGTCAACTTCGATATCGGCGCCCTGTTTAGCGAAGCGGTGAAGGTGCACGAGAAAGGGATCGCCATCATGAGCCCAGGTGGTCTGGTCGCTGACCCCATCTCCGCCATCTCGCTGGGTCTGGCATTGATGTTCGGTACCGCCGGTCTGCCCCATATCCTGATGCGTTTCTTCACCGTGAGTGATGCCAAGGAAGCGCGCAAGAGCGTCTTCTTCGCCACCGGCTTTATCGGTTACTTCTACATCCTCACCTTTATCATCGGCTTTGGCGCCATCCTGCTGGTCAGCACCAACCCGGCCTTCAAGGATGCCACCGGCACCCTGCTGGGCGGCACCAACATGGCGGCAGTCCATCTGGCCAATGCGGTGGGTGGCAGCCTGTTCCTCGGCTTTATCTCTGCCGTGGCGTTTGCCACCATTCTGGCGGTGGTTGCCGGACTGACCCTGGCGGGTGCCTCTGCGGTCTCCCATGACCTCTATGCCAGCGTGCTGAAGAAGGGCAAGGCCAACGAGACCGATGAGCTGCGCGTCTCCAAATACACCACTGTGGTATTGGGTGTGGTGGCCATTGGTCTGGGGATACTGTTCGAGAAGCAGAACATCGCCTTCATGGTGGGTCTGGCCTTCTCCATCGCCGCCAGCTGCAACTTCCCGGTGCTGTTCCTCTCCATGTTCTGGTCACGCCTGACCACCCGTGGCGCCGTCTACGGTGGCTGGCTGGGACTGGTGAGCGCGGTGACCCTGATGATCCTGGGCCCGACCGTGTGGGTGAAAGTGCTGGGCCATGCCCAGGCTATCTTCCCCTACGAATACCCTGCCCTCTTCTCCATGGGATTGGCCTTCGCCGGGATCTGGTTCTTCTCCATCACCGACAGCTCCCAGAACGCCGCTGACGAGCATGCCAAGTTCCTGCCGCAGTTCGTTCGTTCCCAAACCGGGCTCGGTGCCTCTGGCGCCACCTCCCACTGATGATGGGATGACACACGTAAGCCGGCCTCGTGCCGGCTTTTTTCATGGTGGATCCCTCTGCGGCCAAATCGCCATCTGACCGATCCAGATCACAGTTCTTGCTAAAACTTTTTGGGGATCTGTGCCATAATGCGCGCCATTTGACAGACCAACCGGGACACTTATCTTGTTAAGCAGCAATAACACTATCAATTAAGCTGCATCCCGCGAAAGCCGCGCCACTCCTGTGTTTTTCCTCGTTTTTTCCATCACGCCACCACTCAACACCACCTCATTTACCCGCAAAACCCCTCTCGATTTGCCCCAAAATTGCCCCAAGAATGCAGCCCAACCACTCGACCAAATCGCAGGCATAGAAAAGCCCGCTCAATGGCGGGCCAATCCGAACCGGCTGCATCACTTATGAAGCAGCGTTCAGCTCATCGCGAAGTCTTTCAAGAATGCGCGCGATTTTCTCTTCCTCCACCCTTGTCAGGTCCAAAGTCTCAAGAACGTGTTCTAGCTCAGTTAATGAATCCATCCGGTCTGGTCCCCGCTTATCTGCTCTCAGTCTCTCGACTGTGAAACACTGTATACCCATACAGTACCAAAGCGAATTTACCACTTTTTGAAGACCGAGTGGAGCACTATCTTTGCTCACCACTCCCACCCATATCAGTTCAGAAAACAAACCCCGTACTCTATTGCTCGTCATACAACCGCCACACTCCGTCATTACAGGTGATGCGCGGTGATCTCGTTGTGCGTTCTACTCGTTATTATTCACCTACAATTTACATGACCCGCATGTGCCATTACTGAGCAATTGCACTATGTGCGTCCCAGATATGGGACAAAGACAAAAACATGATCCAGAGCACGGTTGGCCACCACGGATAAGGAATGCCTATGAAGCGGTATCTGACCAGCTCCAGCCTCGAGTATGTTCATCGCACCAAAAAGAAGGTGCGCTCGCTGATGGTCGAGCGAAAACTCAGCCAGACCAAGATCAGCAGGCTGACCACCATCCCCCGCTCCAGCCTCAGTAGATGGCTATCGCCACACCACGACGACTTCATGGGGCTGGCCGAGGCTGTCATGGTCTCAACGGCGATGGGGCTCTCCGTCCAGGCAATTCTGGCGGACCCGGATTGGAGCGTGTCAGATGATGAACATATGGGGTTAATCAACCGCGCAGCGCGACTACCGAAGCCGCATCTGGCATCGATGCTGAACTGCTACGCTGAGATTCTTGGTGTGCGAGTTGGATAGCTTCGCTGCGAATTGCAGCAAGCAAATCATCGGCAAGCCGGCGCTCAGTCTGCGACAGGTCGAGATGAAGAAGCATATCTTCGAGGGAGTAGATGTTGGCAAGAATGGTCATCGTGAAAACTCCATAACACAAATTACCGCCGCGCGTGGATAGGCCACTTGCAGGCAGTTGTTTAAAGGTTATGGTTCACGTCTGGCGCACAGGTGGCGTCATAATTAAGTAAATTAGGTACTGCTCACCACAACCAAAAAAGGCAATCTCCAGGTTATGGTTTTAAAAAAACACTCATCCGAGCGGCATCATTCGATGCCCGTGCACATTACGCCTACCTACCACATCTCGTCAATAGACACTAACAAACAAAAACACCTTGCCAGCATCGTGATCTGTGTCATTGATGAGTGGAAGCAAACGAGACAGAATTAGTGCTTCGCAGATAACACAAGGAATTTTTTGATGCGCTCAATCATTGCAATCGCAACGTCACTACTTATCTTTTCCAGCGCTGCATCAGCAGAATGTATCGGGTCTGGCAGCCTAAAAACCTGCTATGACGATAACGGCAATACTTATACAGTGCAAAAGTTTGGCAATTCAACATATGTAGATGGCCAGAACGCCAGAACTGGATCGACATGGAGCCAGCAAAGCCAGAAGCTTGGCAATAGCACTTACACTACAGGGCAAGATGCTGATGGGAACTCATGGAATAGCACAGCCACAAAGATGGGCAGCACCACCATAATCAACGGAACTGATAGCGACGGCGATTCATTTTCAACCACTTGCAATGAGTATGGCTGCTATTAAATCAGCTGAGCAATTGCCATAACAGCAAATCCAACCAGGACAAAGAAAAAGCTGAATGCCATAAAGTCATCCAGATCGCTCCGGCTGGATTTGCTAAAACACCAACACCCTGCGGCAAAGGGTATCAGCGCCATGGTAAAGCTAAAGCTGAGAGCCTGTAAATCCAATTGTGTAACCGCCCACGAATAAGTAACTTTTTCAAAAGGATACCTTCGTGGGTAAGCAAAT